>CAYPKL010000022.1:0-7843 GCA_964411285.1 uncultured Rikenellaceae bacterium | reverse complement strand
ATACCTCATTCGGATTGATTAGTTTAATATACCGGGCTATTGCCGAAGCATTTACAAGGCTGCCTGTTATTACCGTACTGGCATTTACCGAATTGATAAGACCGTTAGTTCCGGCAGTGGTGGTATGAATCACAACTTTTCCTGTAAGATCTGACTTTATTATCTCTGTCGGGCTGTTTCCAAAATCAAATCCATCAACCTTTCTCTCATTCCTTTCGCCCACAAGAATTGAATTCCTGTAACTTCTGCTCAATCCAAAAGCCGTATCCACTTCATTTGTCGCAATGATCTTCACAGCACCGCTATCATAGGCATAACAGGCTACGGAAAAAGCTCTGAATACATCAATTATCACCGCCAACCCTTTAGCCTGCCTGGCACCTTCAACAAATTCTGAAATCTCAATATGCATAACTGGAAATTAATCCCGAAAAATAGCAATTATTTTTGTTTGCACTATTTTGTATCTTTGAACGTTTGAGTAGAAAAGGACTATAATGGCAGATCCACTTTCCTGGGTACTTGAAAAGGCGAAGCAAATAAATGATGTTATCTGGCATACATCCATTGCTGATATTTCAAGAAG
Organism: uncultured Rikenellaceae bacterium; assembly: GCA_964411285.1. Classification (GTDB taxonomy): domain Bacteria; phylum Bacteroidota; class Bacteroidia; order Bacteroidales; family VadinHA17; genus LD21. The sequence continues at coordinate 7,257 of CAYPKL010000022.1, read as the reverse complement.
CAGATCTTTTCTTATCAGGCAGCTCAGGATCCTTGTTCTTGCTGCCCGTGGTTTCATGAATGATAAAGTCCAGTTACGTGCCTCCGCACTTACTTTCTATTCACTCCTGTCAATAATACCGGTAGCAGCAATCGCATTCGCCATAGCTAAGGGGTTTGGCTTTGATCAGAATCTCAAAGACCTTATTGTGAAAGAATTTGAAACTCAGCCTGAGGTATTAACATGGTTGCTGACAACAGCCGATACTGCCCTTCAGGAAACCAGAGGCGGATATATTGCTGGAGTGGGAATGATAATCCTGTTCTGGTCCGTAATGTCTCTGCTCGATCAGATAGAAAGCTCATTTAACCATATATGGCAGATCGGTACATCACGTCTGTGGTATCGGAAATTCACCGATTATCTCACCATGATGCTTATTGCTCCTGTTTTCATTATCCTGTCGAGCAGTATTACAGTTTTCATCAGCACTGAATTATCTGATTTTATGTCAAGTGCCCCCATTCTTGATTTTTTTAAACCCCTCATAAGCTTTCTTGTCAGATTTGCACCTTATTTCCTGGCATGGGTCGCACTTACCATAATTTACATGATTTTGCCGAACACAAAAGTGAAGTTTATTCCGGCATTAGTTTCAGGAATTATAGCGGGTACCATATTGCAGCTGCTTCAATGGCTGTATATTGACCTGCAGTTCGGGATATCAAAGTTAAGCGCCATTTACGGAAGTTTTGCCGCAATACCGCTTTTTATCCTTTGGCTTCAGGCAAGCTGGATTATTATTCTTCTCGGTGCCGAGCTTTCATTTGCCAACCAGAATGTATCAAGGTATGAATACGAATCTGAAGCTCTTAATGTGAGCTCTTATCAGAAAAGAGCTCTGGTCCTGATGATCATGAATATGATAATAAAGAACTTTACTGTTGGTGAAAAACCAATCAGTGCTGAAAATCTGTCAAAAACCCTTAATGTCCCGGTAAGACTTGTCAGAGAAATTCTTCAGGACCTCAGAAATGCTGAACTGGTTTCAGTAATTCATGAAAACGAACATGAAGAGAGACTGTATCAGCCCGCCATGGATATTAACAGGTTATCGGTGAGTTACGTTCTGACCAGACTCGATAAGAAAGGATCAGAGCTTCAGATATTTGTAAAAGGTAAGGAATACAATAAAGTGACAGAAATGCTTGACAGGTTTGACAAGATAATATCAAAGTCAGACTATAATATCCTTGTTAAAGACCTTTAACCCGGGATCCTTTACAAAATCTACAAAATCGCTGAATGAATTCCATTCATAAAATGGGTAGTGGGGCAGAGGCAGGGTAATTTGCCGTGTTTCTTTTTTCTTTTCCCAATAACCATTCAGACTTTTTGCCGGAAACACCCTGTCGATTATACTGGTTACGGCGTAATCCCACCTGAAACCAGGTTCTGTCTGTTCCATTGTGCGGTTATATAACCACCTAAGTTCATCATGCAGCGATTTGTTTGTCCTGTGAGGCAGTTTGTCTTTATTCTGAAGATAGGTTGTTCTGTCACCAAACATTCTGAGATAGAATTTCCCAATGTTCTTTTCATTAACATTATTTAATGTTCCTTCAAATACATTCTGTGGAATTCCATAACGGTCATCAGCCGGTACAGGTGTGCCATTAACTGCAATTGTGATGTCAGGCTTTATTCCTGTTCTGGGGAAAAGATATTCAGCCGCCCAGACGCCCAGCGACCACCCGATAAGTACAACTGATTTATAGGTCTTTGTTTCAGGAAGAATAAGGGCTTCGTTAGCTGAGTAGTTGTAAAAAAGGATAGAGTCGAAGTCATTGCTGCATAAGGAAGAGAATAGATTTTCATCAGTTCCCCAATCAGCATAAAATACTATTAGATGATCGTTTTGTTCCCTTCTTCTGATATATGTCTTCATAGTTTCCCCGGATCGTCAAAACTGTTCTTTAAAAGAACCTCTCTCTATCAAAGATAATCGAATTATAAATAAGAAAATTCTGATAATACTATTCTGGAGTTTATTTCTTTGATTAAACCCGTAATAACCCGGAATATTGTTTAGTCTTTTAACCTGAATCAGGTCAGGGTTGAAAAAAAGAGGAGAAAGGGTTGTTGTGAAAATCAGGGAGCGGGTTTTATTAATGAGATAATTCCCGTGTCTACTGTCTGATAAAAGGACGGAACCCTGGTAAGCTGGCGCTTAGCCTCAGGTCCCAGATGTGAAAGTCAATGTCTGCAATACAATCCTGTTGATTTCCACTTCCAACCCTTACTCATCTCCTCTTATACCAATAGCATGAGCTAGGACAAATTTACAAAAAAATTGAATAATTATCAAATAATTTAAAAAATAATTCAGTGTGAATTATAATGCAGTTTGACAAAATATTTTTTATATTTGATTATAATCCTCTTTTCCTGAATATTCCGGATATTATGGTTGCGGTGCTTGATAAAATAGCTTACGATGAAAGTGGTGGATTCAGAGCTGAATATATTTCTGATGCTAACGGATTCTGGCATTTCCACCCTGAATATGAAATTGTACTTAACACAAAAAGTAACGGGACAAGAATAGTAGGAGACAGTGTTGAGTTATTTGATTATTACGATCTGGTTCTTATCGGCAGTAATATTCCGCATTGCTGGAATTATTACAGGAGTGGCTCGTCACCAGCCGGGGCAGCCGGAGTAATTCTGCATTTTAAGTTTTCTTCACTTGGAGAGCCGCTGCTTTCCCAGCACGAAATGCGCCCGATCAAAGATCTGCTGATTGATTCCGAAAGAGGAGTGGTTTTTTCTGCCGATGACGCAAAACTGGCTGAAATCCCTCTGACCAACATGGTGAATAAAAAGGGGATAGAAAAAATGATCAGTCTTTTTGATCTCTTTAAGATTCTATGCGCTTCCGGCCGCAAGAGTTTTCTGTGTTCTGAAAATTATAAACTCTCATTTGATGAGCACGGAAATAAGAAAATGACTGAAGTCTATAATTATATAAGGGAAAATTTTTCAAAACCGATCTCCCTGAGCAAAATCTCAAAGGTTGCCCATATGAGTCCCTTTTCTTTCAGCCGATTCTTTAAAAAGAACTGCGGCGCTGGATTTGTGGAATATCTGAATAGCGTCAGAATGAATAAAGCCTGCCATCTGCTCCGTGAAACTGAATACCATATCTGTGATATCTCAGCTGATTGTGGTTTCCCGGGCATTTCTAACTTTAATAAACAATTCCGTAAAGCTGAAGGTCTTTCCCCCAGAGATTACAGGGCTCAGTTCAGGTAATTGTTTCAATAATTTATATTACAATTGCATTTTATTAAAAATTCTGACTATGGCTATGACCATGATTGAGAGGATACTATCTTCCCACTCTAAATTTAATTCAGTAAAACCGGGAGATATTGTTGATATAGAAATAGATGCAAGGGTTGCACGCGATTTTGGGGGAGCAAATGTTGTCAGGAATATTACTGAGAATGGCCTGAGTATAGAAAATCCCGGAAAGACATTTTTTACATTTGACTGTAATCCTACCGGTTCTGATCAGAAGTATGCTGTAAACCAGCATATCTGCAGGCTCTTTGCAAGAGAGAACAAAATCAGGGTTTTTGATATAAATGCCGGAATCGGTACACATATTCTTATTGAAGAAGGGATAGTAAATCCAGGGTCAACTGCGGTTTCTACCGATTCTCATGCTAATGTCCTTGGCGCAATAGGTGCATTCGGTCAGGGAATGGGCGATATGGATATAGCTTCAGCATGGAATAAAGGGAAAATATGGTTCAAAATCCCTGAATCTGTCAGGATTAATCTGACCGGTGAATTATCTGAGGGAATCAGTTCCAAGGATATTATTCTGAATCTGCTTCGAATATTCGGAGCAAATACTCTCCTTGGTTACTCAGTTGAAATTTATGGAAAAGCTGCCTCCGGTCTGACTCTTGATGACAGGATTACAATCTCATCAATGGCAACTGAGATGGGTGCAATAACCATTTTGTTCCCTCCGTCAGATGAAATTATGGAATATTGTTCAGGCCGCTCCGGAAAAAGCTCTGATCCGGTATTTGCCGATAAGAATGCAGTTTATCTTAAAACTTTCGATATTGACGTATCCGGATTCAAACCTATGGTATCACGCCCGGGAGAACCGCATGATACGGTTGATGTAAGCGGAATTCTTGGTCTGAAGATTGACTCCGCTTTTATCGGCAGTTGTACAAACGGTAGAATGAGCGATATGGAAAAAACAGCCGGGCTCCTGAAAGGCAGAAAGGTTGCTCCGGGGGTAGTTCTTAAGATTGTGCCGGCTACTGACCTGATATGGAGAACCTGTCTTGAACAGGGATTGATTGAGATATTTAAGAATGCCGGAGCCCTGGTTTCAAATGCCGGTTGTGCCGGATGTGCCGCAGGCCAGGTTGGACAGAACGGTACGGGAGAAGTGACTATCAGCACCGGGAACAGGAATTTTCCAGGAAAACAGGGTAAGGGAAGCGTCTACCTTGCTTCTCCGGAAATAGTTGCTGCCTCTGCAATTGCAGGTTATATTACAACTCCTGATAAAATCCCTGATAAACCATCGGTATTCATGCCATCCGCTAACATAAAACCGCAGTCAAAAAAGAACGTCAAACCGGCAGCTCAGTCTGAAAAGAGCTCAGTAATTGAAGGAAGGGTGTGGTTAATCAATAAGGATAACATAGATACTGATATGATCTTTCATAACAGATACCTTGCGATAACCGACATAAGGGAAATGGGGAAATATACTTTCGACAATCTTACCGGGTTCGAAGACTTTTCAAAAAAAGCCCTTCCCGGTGATATTGTTGTTGCCGGAAAAAATTTCGGATCCGGAAGCTCACGTCAGCAGGCAGTTGACTGTTTTATTTCACTTGGCATAAACGCAATTATTGCGGAATCATTCGGCTCAATTTATGAGAGAAACGCTATTAATGCAGCTTTCCCCATTATTACTGGTAAAAACATAACTGAACTTGAATTAAACAATAGAGACCAGATAAGAATAAGCTTTCTGTCAGGAGAAATTATAAATCTGAGAAATGGGAAACAAATTTTCGCAGAGCCCTTTTCTGAGGTTCAATTCGATATTTACAGGAACGGCGGACTTTTTTAATAAAAGGAATCCATTTTAATAAAGAAAAGAAGATATTATAAAATGAAACCTCTGACATTTGCTGAAAAAATTTTCAGGGCTGAGGCAGGTACAATAGTATTCGCCCGTCCCGATATTATTCTTACCCATGATAACACGGCGAGTATTTACAAGACCTTTCAGAAAATGGGCGGTGTAAAAGTAGCTGATCCTGATCAGATGATTGTTGTCCTTGATCATAATGCCCCTCCGGCAGATGCCAGACTGGCAACACAATATCAGGAGATAAGAAATATTGCAGATGAACAGGGAATCAGCAAATTCTATGATGCAGGCAAGGGAATTTGTCATCAGATCATGTCGTACCATGCGCTTCCGGGAATGCTAATCGTTGGAAGTGACAGCCATACCTCAACAGCCGGGGCATTTAATGCTTTTGCTGCCGGAATCGACCGCACCGAAGCAGCGGGCATCTGGAAAAGAGGTGAAACGTGGTTCAGGGTTCCTGAATCACTAAAAATTAATCTCACCGGATGCCTTAGAGAAAATGTATCCGCCAAGGATCTGTCTCTCTGGATAATAGGTATGATAGGTTCGGATGGTGCAAACTATTTGTCAGTTGAGTTTCATGGCGACGGGGTAAGTACCCTGTCAATATCCGACCGGATGACAATGGCAAATCTGGCTTCGGAAATGGGTGCAAAAAACGCCGTTTTTCCCTGTGATGAATCATTGAAAAACTTTCTTTCTGACAGGAAATCGGAAATAAATGACTTATGGGCTGATGAGGGAGCTGTGTATGTCCGTGAAATCAATATTAACCTTGGGGATATCGTTCCTGTTGTTGCAGCGCCTCACAATGTGGATAATGTTAAGTCTGTTTCAGAAGTTGCCGGTACAGAAGTTCATGAGGGGCTCATTGGTACATGCACAAACGGCCGGATTGAAGACTTGCGGATAGCTGCAGGAGTTCTTCGTGGAAAAAGAATAAAAAAAGGCTTTCAGCTGAATGTTATACCTGCATCGGACAGAATTTTCTTACAGGCTATCAGCGAGGGATTAATAACAGATCTGATTGAGTCGGGAGCAAACATACTGACCCCATCATGCGGTCCATGCCTGGGAACAGGACAGGGAATTCCCGCAAACGGACATACCGTGATCTCAACAGCTAACCGTAACTTTGCCGGACGTATGGGAAATAAAGAAGCTGCTATTTATCTTGCTTCACCTGCCACGGTAGCAAAGTCAGCTCTTAATGGCTTTATTACCGATCCCCGTGAAAATCCGGTACATGCTAAATATCCTTTTTCTGCTGCTCAGAGTATTACGACATTTATAAAACCAGGGGAAAACAGGAAAAGTGAAAATGTATGGAACTATTCCGATGTCGATAACCTGAATACAGATCAGATGTTTGCCGGAAAGCACCCATAGAATGTACTGAGCTCCGATCCTGCTTCAATAATCCCACATCTTTTTGAGGATTTTGACCCGTCATTCAGATCTAATGTCACTAAGGGCGACATCATTATGGCAGGTGAAAACTTCGGATGCGGCAGTTCAAGGGAACATCCCTCTGTTGGTCTTGCTTATTCAGGCCTGGCAGCTGTGATTGTCAAATCAGTGAACAGGATCTTTTTCCGATCATCGATAAACCAGGGACTGGTTCTTGTTGTCCACAAAGATGCTGTAGAAGCTTATAAACCGGGCGATAAGGTAAGTATAAGCTATGAAAATGGTGAAATAAAAGTCGGCAACAGAATATTCAATATTGAGCCGCTTCCCGATAAGCTTAAAGAGATTATCGACAAAAAAGGACTTGTTAATTATATGAAGTCGGCAGGTTGAAGGGATTATAAAAGTGATGTTTTAATATCGAATTACGTTAATTAATATATCCAATACAATAATTAATTTACCTGATACAATATCATTTTTTGTAACTGAATCGATTCTGGATCATCCGGTGCCGGTTTGAATAGTGGAAGGGTTGATGTTTTCTTCTTGTTAGGATTGAAAAAAAATGTATTTTTGCCCCCTGATTTGGTTCCGTAGCTCAGCTGGATAGAGCAACAGCCTTCTAAGCTGTGGGTCGGGCGTTCGAATCGCCCCGGAATCAC
>CAYPKL010000021.1:0-17478 GCA_964411285.1 uncultured Rikenellaceae bacterium | reverse complement strand
TCTTTTCTAAGTTCTATTTTCATCCGGAAGTCCTTATGTTATTATTTTAATCTTTCTTTTAATATTTTTCCGGCTTCTTCAAATCCCGGTTTATTTAGTAAAGCAAACATATTTCTTTTATAAGCTTCAACACCCGGCTGGTCGAATGGATTGACATCAAGAATGTAACCGCTCACAGCACAGGCTAATTCAAAGAAATAGATCAGCTGTCCGATATAGTACTCGTTAAGTGCCGGAACAGAAATAGTGATAATTGGCACCTCTCCGTCATTATGAGCAAGGGTTGTCCCCAGTTCGGCATTAAGATTAACTTCCGAAAGACGCCTGCCGGCAAGATAATTAAGCTGATCTGAATCATCGGTTTCCCTGGGGATAAGGATCTTTTTATCAGGATTTTTGACCGAGACAATTGTTTCAAACAGAATTCTCTGCCCTTCCTGAATGTACTGACCGAGTGAATGCAGGTCAGTCGTAAAATCAACAGAAGCAGGAAATATTCCCTTGCCATCTTTCCCTTCGCTCTCTCCAAATAATTGTTTCCACCACTCCGAGAAGAAGTGGAGTCTGGGAGTAAACCCTGCCATGATTTCAGTAGTTCTGCCTGTTTGCATTATAAGATTTCTTGCTGAAGCATATAGAAGAGAAAGGTTTGAAACTGCATTTTTGTTATGACGCGTAATCTCTTCCATCGATTTTGCTCCTTCCACAAGCATTCTGATATCCAGCCCGCTCAGTGCGACAGGTAATAATCCCACCGGCGTCAGGACGGAGTATCTTCCCCCAATATTGTCAGGGATAACAAATGTTGCATAACCATTTATATCTGCCATTGTTTTTAATGCGCCTTTTCTGCCATCGGTTATTGCAATTATCCTCTCAGCACTAGCTGCTTTTCCTGTTTTTTTCTCAAGATGATCTTTCAGGATTCTGAAAGCAATAGCCGGTTCAGTTGTGGTGCCTGACTTAGAAATGACAACTATTGAATAATTTCTACCATTCAGAATATCTAGCAGATCAGACATATAATCCTCACAGATATTCTGACCTGCAAAAAGAACTTCGTGAGGTTTTTGCGATTGTTTTGAATTAAACGAGTGTGTCAGGGCTTCAATTACCGCTCTTGCCCCAAGATATGACCCTCCGATTCCGATAACGACTGTGGTGTCAGAAACAGATTGCAGGTGGTGTGCAGTTTTTTCGATCCTGTCAATTTGTGGTAAAATATCATCCGGGAGGGATAACCAGCCAAGGAAATCGCTTCCTGTTCCTGTCCCGTTGTTAAGGTTATCCAGATGACGGACAGATTGCTGTGCAAGAGCAACTACTTCTTCATACGAAATAAAGTTGCAGGCATTTTTCAGATTCAGACTTATATTTTCTTTCATCCTGTATTAAATTACAATGGTTATTACAAAGTTAAAAAAATGCCGGCAGGTTTCAACCTGCCGGCTTTTAATAAAGGTGATGATATATATATTGAGTAAAACTATTTACGATGTACCCCGCCGGCACTGGATGAGTGTGCATCGACATGTTTCGGATCGCCTTTGTAGTTAATGTCCCCGGCGCTTGAGGCTCTTGCTGTAAGCTGTTCAGTTACAAATATATCTGCATCTCCTGCACTTGAAACAGAAATATCTGCCTCTTTTACCGTAAGGTTATAAGCATTAAGATCACCGGCACTGCTGAGGTCGGCCTTAAGAACATCTGTTTCTCCGCTAAGGGTCATATCTCCTGAACTGCTAAGATCAGCCTCGATCTCATTTACATAGGTTTCAAGTTTTATATCACCCGCGCTGCTTGCAGATAATTTCAGATTATCGGTTTTAACCGGAGTCTCACCAATAACGTCACCGGCACTTGATGCTGAGACAGATTTAATATCCCTCATTGTGACATTGACTCTTTTAAGTTCTGCTTTTCTGATTTCGGCATCAGCAAACACATGCAGGATCCCGTCTCTGATTTCAGTCTTAATATATTCCTGAAGATTTTCATCCGCTTCAACAGAAATTGACTCATTATCAGTCTGCCTAAGATATACATCAATTCCTGAGCTAACCCTGATTCCTGTAAAATTGCCAGCCTGCCTCTCTCTTTTTACAACATTACCATCGCCGTAAATTGTTTTACGCATCTGACCATTAATGCAGGAGACACTTCCGATGCAGAGAACTGCAATTATTAAGAGCTTAAATTTTTTCATGTCCTGATTTTTATAACATTAATTACCTGATTCCTGTCAAAAGACGGGAAGAAGAATATTATGATGCACAAACTGACTAAAATTTCAATGCCATTTGAAAATTCTGAGCCCGGCGGCAAAAAATATTGCTCCGGTAGCTGACAGGATGGCAAAAGGAGCTGCGATTTCCTTATAACCGGCCCCCTCATTAAAAATGCTTCTTACCCCATCGGTGAGCATTGTAAGAGGAAGGGCCTGGATGATTCCAAGACTCCAGTCGGGGAAATTATGATAGCTGAAAAATATTCCTGAAAGAACCATCATAGGGAATACTATTGCGTTTATTAGTCCATTACCAACCTCGGTGTTGGATGTATGTGATGAGACAAATATTGCTATTCCGGCAAAAGCAAAATTTCCTGCAAGGAAGATGAGAATCAGCGAAGAGATGTCACCCTGTATTTTCATTTTGAATACTATCATTGCAAAAACCAGCAGCACAAAAGATTCAATAAAATTCATCAAAATTCTTACGGTTATCTGTGCAAACAGAAAGTTGGATTTTTTCATTGGTGTTGCAACAAAACGGCGCAGTAGTTTTTTTGATCTTTTTTCGATCAGTCCATAGCTTATTCCCCACATGCACGACATCATTACTCCCATTGTTATAAGGCCGGGCACAAGAAAATCTATATAACGGGTACCCTGAACCATAAGAGGTTTTATGTTCCTGTCCGATTCAATAATAGCCAGCTTCCCCTTACCGATAACAGAATTAAGCTTAATATAGGTCAGCTGTGCATCAGAGTTCTGGGGATCAAAATGGTATTCAGGTTCACCGTTGTTTTCGAGGAGAATAACATTGATAGTTCCCCTTTTAAGCAATATCATAGCCTGATCCCAGTCCATTTCATAGAAGTAAAACACGGAACTGCCAAGCTTATCATTTGTAAGCTTAAGCGTCCATTTATAAGAATCATTATTCAGGTCGTTATTCTTTTCACAGGTATTTTCGAGGAAAGAGTTCAGCGAAAATGAATTTTCTGATGGATTAGCCTGTGCATGGTTTAATACCACTGCCACCTTGCGTACAACATCTGACTTTTTCGTAAATGCAATACCTAACCCGAGCGACATAAGGATCGGGAACAGAATACCCCAGAATAGTACCCCGGGTTCCCTTGATATTTCTTTAAAGAGAGCTTTTATTAACTGCCACAGCTGATTATATCTTAACCATTTATTCATATATCTTCCTTCCGGTAAGTTCCGTAAAAAGATCATCAAGATTCCTGTACCCGTGTCCGGCTCCTCTGGCTTCTCCCTCAAGGAGTTGTTTCATGGTGCCTTCCCGGAGAATAACCCCTTTGTCCATTATTACTATGTAGCCGCACAGTATCTCTGCCTCCTCCATATAATGGGTTGTGAGGATCATTGATGTTTCGGATTTTTCTCTGAGTTTTAGCAGGATCTCCCATATCTCACGCCGGGCATTCGGATCAAGTCCGGTAGTAGGTTCATCCAGCAGCAGTATTGACGGGTTGTTGATAAGTGCTATCCCGAGTGCAAGTCTTTGTCTTTGTCCCCCTGACAGGTTTACTACATAAGATCTTTTTTTATCTTCAAGGCCAACAAGGTTCATCACCTCTTCAACTCTTTCGGCGCCCAGCTTAAAAAAGCTTGCGAAAAGGAGCAGGGTCTCCGTGACCCTGAGCTTATCAATGAATCTTGTCTCCTGAAGTGAGATACCAATTATTCTGTGAAGTTCATCCTCATTTCCTTTCCATCTTTTGCCCAAAATGAAAATTTCCCCGCTATCCGGTTTCTGGATGCCTTCTATCATTTCAACAAGAGTAGTTTTACCGGCACCGTTAGGGCCCAGCAGAGCAACAAACTGACCCCTGGGTATTTGCAGGTTTATCCCTTTTACTGCCTGAACAGTTTTAAAAGATTTCCAGACATTTTTGACTTCTATGACGGGTGCAGACATTATTTTTTAATTTGTTCCGAAAAGCCTGTCACCGGCATCTCCCAGACCAGGTAAAATATATCCTTTTTCATTTAACCGTTCATCCAATCCGGCAAGATATATCTTCACATCCGGATGGTCGTGTTCAATCCTTCTGACACCTTCCGGAGCTCCAATGATACAAACCAGTTTTATTCTTTTTGCACCGTGATCTTTCAGAACCTGAATTGCTGCACCTGAGCTTCCCCCGGTAGCAAGCATTGGATCCAACAGCATAACAATATTGTCATCAAGATGTTCAGGAAGATTCAAATAATAAGTTACAGGTTCAAGCGTCTTATGATCACGATAAATTCCGATATGTCCAACCTTTGCGAAAGGAATCAGCTTTGTTATCCCTCCAACCATTCCCAGTCCTGCCCTTAATACAGGTACCAGTACAACTCCGTTTGACAGCTCATGGGTTTTGCACCTTGCAAGAGGTGTATTTATAATGATTTCGTTCAGGGGCAGGTCATCCGTAATTTCGTATGCCATCAGTCCGGCAATCTCTTCAAGGGTTTCCCGGAAATCTTTTGTCGACGTTTCTTTTTTGCGGAGTTGGGTAAGTTTATGAATTAACAGTGGATGTTTGAGTAAAACAAGCATATAGTAGTTTGTATTTATTAATCCGTGCCGGTTCTTTATTTTAACAAAGCAGGATCAAGCGACCTTTGATTATTTTTGAATACAACTACGAAAGCGTCAGTATAACCTGCCTGTTTCACAGTTTTCACAAAATCTTTAGCAGAAGTAACAGCACCGAATTCCCCGATACAGGTACGATATGATCCACTGAAGAAATATTCGAATGTAGAAAACGTTTTGTCACCAATTGTCACATCATAGGTGCCTTTCGATTTTGAAGATGTGAGTAACTGGATCCGGTATATTATTGCATCAGCTCCGGTTTGAGGTTGTGAAAATTCTGCAGGCCGGGAAGCTTCCGGTTTTGTTTCGGTTTTTTTCAGAGGTTCTGCATTTGTCTGAGCAGGTTTAGTTTCCGGTGGATTATTCTGAGCAACTGCAGGATAGTCCGAACCTGTTTTTTCAACGGTACGAAGATCAACCCTCTGATTGTTTTTGAATGCAACCAGGAAAGCATCCTGATATCCTGCCTGCTTTACCAGGTTCACAAAATCTTTAGCGGAAGCAACAGAGCTGTATTCCCCGGCGCACGTTCGATACAATCCATTATAGAGATATTCGAAGGTCCGGTAGGTCTTATCACCGAAGTTCATATCATAGCTGCCTTTAGATTTTGAGGATGCCAGAAACTGAATCCGGTATATTATTGCATCAGTGGCCTCTTGTGGTTCGGAAACATCTGCAGGTTTCGTGACCGGCAGCTTTTCCGATGGCTTTTGAATCTGCTCTGATTTTGTAACTGGTCGTTTTTCCGGTTCTTTGACTGTTTTATCAGTTCCTGATTCCGGCGGCTTGACCTCTGCCAGTACCTGTGAGTCCTGCCCCTCCGTTTTAAACGGACTTACGTCAAAACCGGCAATAAACTTTAAAGCATTTGTCAGATCTGAAAACCTGTTAAGCGAATAATTATCATGGAAAGTGATTATGTGCAGCTGGAAGGATCGATCGTCTGATTTCTGACGGGTAGAAAAAAAAGCAGAGTTACCATTATTACGATTGATTCTAAGAGCTAATTCATCATTTACGGAATTAATTGCATTTGTAAGGTTTACGGGTTTATCCCAGTATTTTCCATTGAACCTTGATACATAGATATCATAACCGCCAATGCCCTTATGCCCGTCTGAGGAAAAATAGAGATTGTTGTCCTTGTCCAGAAAAGGGAACAGCTCATTTCCATTGGTGTTAACGGATTTTCCAAGGTTCTCCGGAGAAGACCACGAACCACCTGTTTTATGTGTAATGTAAAGATCCAATCCTCCTGAATTTCCTCTCCTGTCGGATGAGAATACCATCATATCTCCCGATAATGATAAGGCGGGGTGAGTATAAGTCGAATTATCAGCACACATACTTAACGGGTCATTTTCACTTACCCATGCTCCGCTGCCATCTTTACCAGGACGATATTCAGCTTTGTAAATCTTTTCCGCATCATCATTTTTAAGTCGTTTGGCATAATACATCACTGAATAGTCGCTATTGAATGTCATAGATTCAGAGGGCACAGGAAAAGGATCTGCCACTGAAAAAAGTTCATGTTCTCCGGGGACAGAATCGTTCACAAGTGCATAATAGGTTCCAAGAGTTCCAAATGACACGTGGTCACTTATCATCCTGTCTTCCATTTTTGAGTGTGACAGGAAAATGATGCCATCTTTATAAAACTGAATCCCGCTTGAAGGGGCTACTATCTCCAGATTAAACGGTTCAATCTTTATCGTTGAATCGGGGTTTGAAGTATCCCGATTTTGAGTAAAGAATGTTTCGTAGTTTCTTCCTGATCCATCCGTTTTGACAGTCGAGGCTGTTAAAACCAGGCTGGCGACAGGATAAATAAACAATATTTGAATTAATAACCTTTTCATGACACGAGCGATAAAAAGATTTTACCAGTGGCTGTTTTGTGTAAATCCCGGCTTATTACGGGAAAAGTTAAATCCAACAGCAATTTCTGTTGTCGGCGATTTCTTAAAATATGCATCATTTGGTAGTGCAAAAAAGGCTCCTAAATAAAGTCTGGGGAATTTGTACTGAAAGAAAAACGAGATTTTTGAAGAACTGTTAAAATTTGTTCTTGCATAATATGTTCCTATGCAAAAATTTCCGGCATAAACTTTAAGCATGGGCTCTATGTTCTTTTTAATATCGAATGAAAGTGAATCATCAGTGGTTATTATGACTGATGGTTCAATCACCAGCCTTAGTGACCTGCTTACAACAATCTTAACGCCACCCTGGAAATTATATTGCCTTGATACAGGGACCCAGTATTTAGTCAGAGTGTCATTACGTCCGAGCAGGTTTGTTGCAGAGAGCCCTGCAAAAAAACTCGGGTTATACAGGTATAACCCAAAATCAGCATTCGGGAGGATAAATTCTTTAGAAGGCCGGCTTAAATCTTCATCACCCTTATAAAGATAATAAGCACCTTTGGCTGACACCCCGATGGATAAAAAGGTAAGAGATTCTTTATTAACAGGAATATGGTAAGAAAAAGCTGCACCTGCTCCTGATAACTGGCTTGTATCGTTCATCATATTGAATGCCGATCCGCCAATTCCAATATTTGTGAATTCGCTTGATTTTGATGACAATATATAACCAGGAACTTTCTTACTGATCCTGGTGTTCCCGCTTAGTAACTGGGAATAGGTTTCACCCTGAAATCCTGCAATTATATCAGCCGAGATAAAATCTTTGCTTCCGGCGTAGGCCGGATTTATTATCAGCGGGCTGAAAATTCTATAGGATACCGGGTAAAATGGCACTTGCTGTCCAAATGAGAATTCTGCAAAAAGAACTGCGATTAATATCAGAGAAACCTTTTTCATAACTTTAAACTCGATAGTGTCAAAATTCTGGTCCAGGCAAAAAGCAGAAAAATTTATCTGACCGGCAATATTTAACTCAAATATAAAAAAATAAAGTGGATTGTATTATTTTTTCAGCCACTCATCAATTCTCTCAGGACTTAGTCCGGCCAATCCAAGCTTATTCTTTTTATTAAATCCGTTCAGGTCGTTGGCAAGCTTGCCTGATTTCTCAACTTCTTTAAGCTTTGCCACGGTTAAATAGCCAAGTTTTTTAAGAGGCTCAATCCATTCTTCGGGAATGCCCAATTCAAGATACTCCTCCTTCTGGCTTTCGGTTTTCAGGGTTTGAGTTAAAGGTTTCATCTGAGGGAACAGGAGTACATCCTGAATTGAAGGCTGGTTAGTCAGAAGCATTGCAAGCCGGTCGATGCCTATTCCCATGCCTGAAGTGGGCGGCATTCCATATTCGAGGGCTCTGACAAAATCGAGATCAATAAACATAGCTTCGTTGTCGCCCTTCTCAGATAATCTTAATTGTTCCTGAAACCTCTCCAGCTGATCCAAAGGATCATTTAGCTCTGAGTAAGCATTTGCAATTTCTTTACCATTGATCATCAATTCAAACCTTTCTGTCAGCCCGGGTTTATTACGGTGCATCTTTGTCAATGGTGATGTCTCAACAGGATAGTCGATAATGAAGGTCGGCTGGATATAGTTATGCTCACATTTTTCACCGAACAGAGCATCAATAAGCTTTCCTTTACCCATCTCCGGAGTATTTGGTACACCAAGGTCATCGCATACAGTTCTCAGGGTATTTTCATCTATGGCTGAAATATCAATTCCGGTATTTTCCTTTATTGAATCCAGCATACTTATCCGTTTAAAAGGAGGGTTGAGATCGATCTCTTTATCGCCATATTGGATAACGGTTTTTCCGTGAAGATCAAGGACTGCCTTTTTAATTATCTCTTCAGTAAAACTCATCATCCAGTTATAGTCTTTGTAGGCAATATATATTTCCATTACCGTGAATTCGGGATTATGAGTTCGATCCATCCCTTCATTCCGGAAATCTTTTGAAAATTCATATACGCCCTCATACCCTCCGACTATTAACCGCTTCAGATATAGCTCATTTGCAATTCTCAGATAAAGAGGTATGTCGAGCGAATTATGGTGAGTGATAAATGGTCTTGCAGCAGCTCCCCCGGGAATAGGCTGCAGTACCGGAGTCTCAACTTCAAGATATCCCCGCGAGTTGAATAACTCCCTCATCGACTGAATAATCATGCTTCTTTTGCGGAAGACATCACGGACCTGCGGATTAACTATCAGATCAACATAACGCTGACGGTAACGCATTTCAGGATCGGTAACTGCGTCGAACAGGGTCCCGTCTTTTTCCTTAACTACCGGAAGAGGTCTTATCGACTTGCTGAGCAGTGTATAGTCCTTCACATGAACGGTTATTTCCCCTGTCTGGGTCTTAAATACATGCCCTTTTACACCAATAATATCCCCAATATCCAGAAGGCGCTTAAAAACAGTGTTATACAAAGTTTTATCATCACCCGGGCAAATATCATCCCTTCTGACATATATCTGAATCCTTCCTGACGAATCCATAATTTCAGCAAATGATGCATTTCCCATTATCCGTCGGTTCATAATACGTCCGGCAAGACACACATCACTGAAATTATTTTTTTCAGAATCAAATTTTTCCAGAATTTCCTGTGCAAAAACATTGGTCTTATATTCAGCAGCAGGATAAGGGTTTATGCCAAGCTTTTTCAGTTCTTCAAGAGATTCCCTACGTATCTGCTCCTGTTCGCTTAAACTCATATTGCGGGTGATTAAAAATTTTTGCAAATATAGGAAATTTAAGCCATCTGCAGGGGGTGATTATGGATGTTTGAAGGAGCAGATCTCATCGTTGAATTTTTCCTTAAGGATTCTGGTCATGGGACCAGGTTTCCCATTCCCGACAACAGTTTTGTCGAGCACTTCAACAGCTGTGATTTCTCCTGAGGTATTAGTAATAAAAGCTTCAGTCATTTCTTTCAGCATAGCTATTGTTACAGCTTCTTCTTTTACCGCGATCCCTGATTCCCTGGCAATACGGAGAACATTTTTCCTAGTAATTCCTGATAAAATATTTTCCGACTCCGGATGAGTATATAGTATTCCTCCGGCCGCGATAAAAATATTTGAGTGTGTACATTCCGTGATTTTACCGTCCCTTACAAATGCACATTCGTGAAATCCCTTATCCAGGGCTTCCTGGAAGCTGAGAGTATTAGGCAGCAGGGCAATTGATTTAATGTCACACCTTTTCCAACGGATATCCTCTTTAAGCATCACTCCGATACCCGACTTTTTATCCTCATATTCAGGAATAAAGTTTTTTGCAAATGCATAGACTGTCGGATTGACCGGTGGTACAGGAAATGCATGTGAACGACTTGCCGGCCCTCTTGTAACCTGAAGGTAAACAAGGGCATCTTTTTTCTTCAGATTGTTTCGTTTGATAAGCTCAACAGCCATTTCCGGAAAAGAATCTTCTTCAGGCCAGTTTATAAGTGTCTTTTTCAGGCTGCCTTTCATTCTGGCAAGGTGGCTTTCCATATCATAAAAGAAACCCTGGTACCACCTTACAACCTCATAAATACCTTCCGCAAAAAGAAATCCCCGGTCGTCAGGGCTAATTCTGATTTCCTCCTTCGGGAGAAATTCTCCGTTTATATAAGCTATATCCATCTGGAATGATTTTTTATCTTTTCTGTTTCTTTACCCTGGTTCGATCGTTTCAGTTTTGTAATCAACTGCAGC
This sequence comes from uncultured Rikenellaceae bacterium, assembly GCA_964411285.1. Lineage (GTDB taxonomy): Bacteria > Bacteroidota > Bacteroidia > Bacteroidales > VadinHA17 > LD21. Next base: position 6,986 of record CAYPKL010000021.1, on the reverse strand, counting down.
TCTTGCTTCCTCCGGGGAAGAAAAATTTCCGCAGGCAGCCTGAACAAACAGCGAAGCCCCAAGTACAGTTGTCTCTTTCTTATCTGTAAGGATAACCGGAACACCGGTATAGTTGGCTCTCAATTTGTTCCATAGTCTGTTTTTTGATCCGCCTCCCACGCAGAGAATGCTGTCTGCACTGAATCCGCCTGCTTCCTCTAAGGCTCTTTTCCCTTCAACAAGGCGTTCAGACAATCCTTCCAGTATTGCCCTGTAGATTTCTTCACGGGTGGATTCCAGAGTCAGACCTGTTATCCGGCCTCCATGGTTTCCCTTAAGTTCCTCATAGAACCCGGGGAAAACTTTAACCCCGTTACAGCCTTCAGGCACTTTTTCTGCACCTGAAATCATAAATTCATAAGCATTATCTTTTATGTCGTTAAAAAGATTTCTTCTGGCCCATTCGATAATCCCTGATGCTATCCATTGATTGCCAATATTATATAGTCCTGGTTTGACATCAAGTTCTGTTGTAATTCCGGAGTTAAGCTGTTCATAACCTGATTTAAACTCTTCTGCACGCACCATTAGAATCTCCCAGGTACCTGAACTGAGAACCGGCTGGTTTTTCCCTGCTCCTGAACCAAAAATTGCAAACTGGGTGTCATGTCCTGTTACTATAACCGGAATACCACGGGGAATTGAAGTTTCGTCCGATGCCTTTTCTGTTACCTTTCCGATAATTGTTCCTGGTTCCACGGTTTGCCCCATCATTTCAACCGGAAAACCTATTTTACTGAATATATTACGGGAGTAATCTCTTTCTGACTGCCTGTTAAGCATTGAGGTCCCTGCCATCGTCTTGTCGTTCACCATTTCTCCTGTGAGGAAATAGGTAAAAATTGAGGACATAAAGAGAAACCTGTATCCTTTTTCTAAAATGTCTGGTCTTTGTTCCATGAACCAGATCAGCTTGTTTATTGTGTTAAAATTAAATGGGAGTACACCTGATTCCAGATAAAGATCTTTCAGCGGGATATATTTATCAATATCAGCCATGATCTTATTTGTCCTTTCGCACTGCCAGGATATCACAGGGTAAAGGATTCCACCGTTCTTATCAAACAAGGTTCCATCGACCCCAAAAGTTGTAACTGTCACCCCTGCAATATTTTCAGGGTTTATAAGTCTTATTATATTTTTTGAAGCCTGACACATTTTGCCCCAGATCTCTTTCACATCCCAAATTCTGTATAAGGGATAATATGGATCGGGGTGAGTAGTGTTGGGCAGAGATTCTCCTGCAATTATTTCACCTTTGCTGTTGATTGCCGTCGCCCTGACATTTGTCGCTCCACAATCGAATACAATAACGATATCTCTTTTAATCATAGCAATGTGGCAGGAGTAATATTTACATTCCCATCAGAAAAGAAACAGATGAGCCTGTACCAATTAAAGCGACAATATAAATTGAAAGGGCAATTATCACAATTATTCCTATATAAGCAAAAAAGGTCCTAAGGTTTTTAAATGCTTTGTCCAGCTTTCCCGTGTCATGTTCGTGAACTGCATCACGGATGTGTATTGAGAACCGGAATAAGAATAATATAGAAAAGAAATTGATTACTGCTGCGGTAAAAAAACCAATGATCATTACCATTTCCGTGATATCCGGATTAGTTTCTTTCAATTTAAATACTGTCAGAAAAGTACTTGTCACCAGTCCAAAAGCTAAAAGAAGGCCAAGAAAAATAAAACCAAAAACAGAAAGGAACATTGTCCATTTCCTGGTGGCATTCAGATTATTCAGGGTTTCAGGGCTGATCTCCATTTTTCTTTCTTCAGAGATGGGTTCCATTATCATACAAAATTTATCTGTAAAGTGCTCCGTAAGTTCTGCATGCCCTGTAGTCAGCGCCTTCCTTATCCATCCCGAATGCATTCCATGCACTGGGCCGGAAGATCTGATTACCAGGTACATTATGCATGCACACGGGTATCCTCAGAATTGAAGCAAGGGTTATCAGGTCAGCTCCTATATGGCCATAGCTTGAAGCGCCATGGTTTGCACCCCAGTTGGCCATAACGGAATAAACATCAGTAAAGGGTCCACTGCCTGTAAGTCGCGGTGTGAACCATGTTGTCGGCCACCCCGGATCAGTCCTGTCGGTCAGTATCTTGTTCATCTTTTCAGGCAGATCAACTGTCCAGCCTTCGGCAAGCTGTAAAACCGGTCCTATTCCCTTGACCAGATTTATCCTTGACATAGTCACTGGCATCACGTCACGGGTAGTAAACTGGGATGAAAAGCCTCCTCCCCTGAAATATCCTGTACTTGCCGGCGACCATCGGGTGGCTTTCAGACATTTTTCCGCATCTTTACCAGTGATTTCCCAATAAGGTTTGATGCATGCTTCTCCTTTACTTGTTTGTTTGCCTGAGAAATCAAGCGCTGAAGCACCTGAGTTAATCAGGTGGATAATGCCGTTGGCGGCAAGTCCTTCAGCTTTTGACTTTGTAACCCTCTTAATTGCTGCAGGGCTCCAGTATGTCCTGATATCCGAGAACATCTGGGCTGTATTTGTCAGGAGATAACCGAACAGCATCGGAACTCCGTTCATGGCATCATTCTCAGTTGCAACCAGATACGGAGGTCTGATCCCGTTCCAGTCGAAAGATGAACAGAGAATTGCTTCAAGGAAATCGCCATTTGGCATATGATCAGTCCACTGACGCTGACCCTGGAATCCTGCAAGAATAGCATTATGCCCATTGGCTTCTTCGCCGAATCCAAGCTTCTTAAGTTTTGGATTTCCAACCATCAGGTCACGTGCTATCAGAGTCATTTTTACTACAATTTCCCACTCTTTGTCTTTCCTTGCCCTAGATGATGGTTTGGGATTAAGATCTTCACCTTCAATACAATGCTTTTTAGTCCAGGCGTGAGCTTTTTTATATTCCACTTTATCATAAATCTCCTCATTAAGCCTTCTGTTGAATTCACTCATATCAACGTATTCATTCCTCATCCCAAGGTATTCCTGAAAGAAATCTTCCCTGACTATCGATCCGGCAATACCCATCGAAACAGAACCCATCGACAGATATGACTTACCTTTCATAAATACCGCTGCCAGACCTGTGCGTGCAAACCGTAATATCTTTTCCTTTACATCATCAGGTATTTTCTGATCCCCGACGTCCTGTACATCATGTCCGTAAATGCTGAATGCCGGCAATCCTTTCATGTTATGACCTGCCAGGGCAGCAGCAAGATATACTGCACCCGGTCTTTCTGTTCCATTGAAACCCCAGATAGCTTTTGGTGAATCAGTATCCATATCAATTGTTTCACTTCCGTAGCACCAGCAAGGGGTTACGGTCAGGGTAACACCGACTCCGGTTTTTTTAAATTTTTCGGCACAGGCAGCAGCTTCAGCTACTCCGCCGATGCAGGTGTCGGCAATTACACATTCAACAGGATTCCCGTCAGGATATCTAAGATTCTTACTTATCAGGTCAGAGGCGGATTTTGCCATATTAAAGGTCTGCTTTTCAAGCGATTCCCTGACGCCTCGTTCGCGACCGTCGATAACAGGACGGATGCCTATTTTCGGATAATCACCAATAACTGTTTTGTAGTTATTGTTGATTTTGAATTCATTATCTGCCATTTTATATTGATTTTAAGTTATGATTATCAATGTGAGTAAACAAATATAGTGATTTATTCTTTCCTTGTTCCCAGGGATGAGAAGAAACGAAGCCGAAGCCCGGTACGACAATTTTTGTACCTTTGTCAATCGAAAATTTCAGACATGCAAAAGGGGAGAAGACTACCGGAATGGCTCAGGATGCAGAGAGCAAGCGGAGAGAACTATTCGAGGGTCAAAAAACTTGTCGTTAATAACCGGTTACATACCATTTGTTCAAGCGGAAACTGTCCTAATATAGGTGAGTGCTGGAACGCAGGAACTGCCACCTTTATGATTCTTGGTGATATATGCACCCGTGCCTGTAAATTTTGTGCAACCTCTACAGGGAAACCACTCCCTCCTGATTCAGATGAGCCGAGGCGCCTTGCCGAATCAGTCAAAATCCTTAACCTAAGTCACTGCGTCATTACATCTGTTGACCGTGATGATCTTCCTGACGGGGGATCAGGATTCTGGGCTGAAACTATCAGGAGTGTAAAAAGAATTAATCCAGGGACAACCATTGAAGCTTTAATTCCTGATTTTGACGGAAAACAGGAGAGCATTCAAAAAATAATTGAGCAGGAACCCGATATAATATCGCATAACATTGAGACGATAAGGCGTCTTACTCCTGCAATCCGGACAAAAGCCAGATATGATACCAGCTTGTCGGTCTTAAAATATATTTCAGAAAAAGGAATGACTGCAAAATCGGGATTTATGCTCGGGCTTGGAGAATTTGAAGCAGAAATCTATGAAACGATGAAAGACCTGAAAAGTGCAGGTTGCAGAATACTGACAGTGGGGCAATATCTCCAACCCGATTTACGACTCATGGAAGCAGTCAGCTATATTACTCCGGAAAAATTTGAGGATTACAGGAAATTTGCACTTAAACTTGGCTTTGAGCATGTGGAATGTAATCCGCTTGTCCGATCTTCTTTTCATTCAGAAAGACAGATCAGGAATGGATTAAAATGATTATATTGTAAAAACTTAACACTCGGATTTAATTGAGCTATAGTGTAGTATATCAAGATATTGGCATAAAAGACTATAAAGAAACCTGGAATTATCAGGAAGAGATCTTTAAGGAGCTTGTGGACGAAAAATTAAATGGTAACCAAAACGGATCATCCGGAGAATTCTATAAGCCAGGTACCTTAATTTTTGTTGAACATCCTCATGTATATACACTTGGAAAAAATGGCTCAGAAAAAAATCTCCTGATTGATAATATTCAGCTCAGGGCAAAAAATGCAACATTCTGTAAAACCGACAGGGGCGGTGATATAACCTATCATGGTCCAGGCCAAATTGTTGGATATCCCATTTTTGATCTGGCGAAGTTAAAAATCAGTTTGCGGGAATATATTTACAGGCTTGAGGAAGCAATAATCCTTACACTTTCAGGTTTTGGACTTAAAGGTACCAGACTAAATGGGGCGACAGGGGTATGGTTGGATGAGGATATCCGGAGCAGCACCAGAAAAATATGTGCCATCGGAGTGAAAGCCAGCCGATTTGTCACAATGCATGGGTTTGCGTTCAATGTTAATACTGACCTTACTTTCTTTAATAATATTAATCCCTGCGGATTTACTGACAGGGGTGTAACTTCTCTCGAAAAGGAAACAGGTGTTTTACAGGATTTTGAGTTGGTCAAACTGCAGTTAAAAGATAATCTTATGAAGGTCTTTGACCTTAGATGGGTTTAAAGGGATGGAAAAGAGATGGGTAATCAGGGAGAAGGGTGATCCGGCTGTGGTTTTACGGCTGGCAAAAGCGACAGCTGTTTCGGAAGCGCTCGCCAATCTGATGGTTCAACGGCATATCACAACACCTGAAGAAGCCAAATCTTTTTTTGAACCTGATCTGAGCTATCTTCACGATCCGTTCCTGATGAAAGATATGAATATTGCTGTTGAAAGGATCTCCACGGCAATCAAGAAAAATGAAAGGATACTTGTTTACGGCGATTATGACGTTGACGGCACTACTGCCGTGGCAATGATGTATTCGTTCCTGAAAGAGCAGTATTCAAATGTTGATTATTATATACCCGACAGGTACAAGGAGGGCTATGGCGTTTCATTCCAGGGAATCGATTTCGGTTATCAGAATAACTGTAAATTGTTAATTACCCTTGACTGCGGCATAAAAGCAGTTGAAAAAGTCAAATATGCGCACACAAAAGGACTTGATGTTATAATATGCGACCATCATTATCCCGGTGATACGATCCCCAAAGCAACAGCAGTGCTTGACCCGAAACAGATGTCGTGCAGCTATCCGTATAAAGAACTTTCAGGCTGCGGTGTGGGATTTAAACTGATTCAAGCCTATTCAAGAGTACATGGCATGCCATTTAACAAGATTGCCAATTATCTCGATCTCGTTGCTGTCAGCATTGCCTCGGATATAGTGCCTTTGACAGGAGAAAACAGGGTACTTGCATATTTCGGATTAAAGCAACTGAATGAATCACCCCGTATGGGGCTCAAGGAAATAATCAGGGAAGCTGAAGTTTGCAGGGCATTGACGATTGAAGATGTTGTATTTAAGCTTGGTCCGAGGATAAATGCCGCCGGGAGAATGGAGGCAGGGAGCAAGGCAGTTGACCTTCTTATATCAAATGATTCAAAGATTGCAACCGGCATCAGCAAGGAGATCAATAATTTTAATATTGAAAGAAGAAATGTCGACCGTTCAATCACTACTGAAGCCATGCGGATGATTTCAGAGGACCAGAGAACGGTCAACGCCAGAACAACTGTGCTGTTTAATCCTTCCTGGAAAAAAGGAGTAATCGGGATCGTTGCATCCAGGCTGATTGAAACTTATTACCGTCCGACGGTTATTCTTACTGAATCAAACGGCTTTGCAACAGGATCAGCCCGCTCAGTACAGGGCTATGATCTTTATCAGGCTATTGAAGCTTGCAGCGATTTGCTTGAGAGTTTCGGTGGTCATATGTTCGCTGCCGGTCTGACCTTGAAGAAAGAGAATATAGTACCGTTTATGGAACGGTTTGAACAATTTGTGAACAGCACAATAAGCGAAGAACAGCTTGCACCCAGAATATTTGTTGATACGGAGCTCTCCTTTCAGGAAATAAATGAGGAATTCTTCAAATTTCTCAATAAATTCCAGCCCTTTGGCCCTGAGAATATGTCACCTGTTTTTATTTCAAAAAATGTTTTTGACACCGGTTCGGGTAGAATGGTGGGATCGAGTGGTGAGCATCTCCGCCTTGACCTCTGTCAGGAATCGGCCGGTTCAAGAAGCTTCCCGGCGATAGCATTC
>CAYPKL010000020.1:0-4895 GCA_964411285.1 uncultured Rikenellaceae bacterium | reverse complement strand
CAGACATTGAATACGAAATAGCAAACCATTGGTTCTGATTTATAATTATTGGGGCTTTTTAAAGCCCCTTTTTTTTAAATGGTTTAGCATAATGATTTTTAGCATAATGATTTTGAAAGGCACCGGGTTAACTGAAATAATTATATGAAAATCACACTTGTACAGACAGATATTATCTGGGAAGATAAGCTTAAGAATCTGGAAAACCTCGAGAAAATAATTTCAAAAATTCCGGAGGGAACAGATATAGTCGTTCTTCCTGAAATGTTCAATACCGGGTTTTCGATGAATCCTGAAAGACTGGGCGAACCAGCAGGATCAGTCACAACAGAGTGGCTGTCAGCTATCGCAGAAAATAAGAATATTGGTATAGGTGGCAGTATTATTATCAGGGAAGATGGCCGTTATTTTAACAGGTGGATTTTTATTTCTCCAGAAAAAGAGACCTGGTATTATAATAAAAGGCATCTTTTCAGCCCTGGAAATGAAGATGAATCATTCACACATGGAACACAGCGTGTTGTTTTTAATTTCAGAGGGTTAAGGATTTGTCCTAATATTTGTTATGATCTTCGCTTTCCGGTCTGGACGCGTTGCATGAACGATTACGATCTTATCATTAATTCAGCCAACTGGCCCGAGAAAAGGAGGGACGTCTGGCTGACATTACTCAAAGCACGCGCAATTGAAAACCAATGTTATGTTGCCGGCGTCAACAGGATTGGTATTGATGGTATGGGTATCAAATATTGCGGAGATTCAGCTATTTTTAATCCTTATGGTGAAATGATTTCTTCAGGACCAAATAATAAGGAAGTTTTGGTTTCAGGAGATATTTCAATAACCGGATTAGCAGAATTCCGTCAAAAATTCCCGGTCATGAATGATGCTGATGATTTTATAATAAAAATTTGAAAAAGTTTAATTGTTTCCCGCAGATTTCGCAGATAACCGCAGAATTAATCCGCGAGGACAGCGGGAAAAATCTTTTACAACACAAATTCCTTCTTTTGTATTAATTTACTGATTAATAATACAATTTTCAATATTATTTTAATAAAGCCTCAAACAGTATCATTGCCGGATGTTTGGCCGTCCTTCCGGTACCGTCCTTGATATGATGTCTGCAGCTGGTTCCGGGGGCTGCAACAACGACATTTTCCATGCTGTTCCTGATTTCAGGAAACAAAACGAGATTTCCGATTTTATTTGATAGTTCGAAGTGCTCCTTTTCATATCCGAATGCTCCGGCCATCCCGCAGCATCCTGACGGTATTTCACTTACAGTATAATTCTCAGGTATTGACAGTATATTAAATGACGGGGCAGAGGAGGAAACAGCCTTCTGCTGGCAGTGTGCATGCAGCAATATCTGAAGACTTGCTTTGGTGAAAGATTCCCTTTTTATCCTGCCAGCCTTATATTCCCTGTCAATAAATTCATCAATAAGAAAGCTGCTGACGGCAACCTTTGTTGCCTGCTCCTTCAGCGCCGGACCAGCAAGATCGGGGTATTCATCCCGAAATCCAAGAATTGCGGAGGGTTCAATTCCAATCAGAGGAAGATTTTCATTGATCAGACCGGAAAATATCTCAATGTTCTTCCTTACAGTTTTACCGGCTTTTCTTAATAATCCTTTTGATATGAAAGTTCTTGCACTTATATCATGTTCAATTGTTATTACCTTGTAATTAAGCGATGTAAGCAGCTTAACAGCAGCTATTCCGGTCTCCGTATCGTTGTAATCGGTAAACTCATCAACAAACAGGCAAACTGAGCCCTGAGGCTTTTCAGGATTAATATTTTCAAGGTTTTTATTAATCCATCTTCTCAGGCTGGTTTTATAAACCAGGGGAATAGATCTTTGTGAAGCGAATCCGATAGTTTTCTTCAAAATACCGGAAAAGAGTTTGTTCCTGAGGAAGAAATTATAAATCCCCGGGACAAGTGAGCCTATTTTGTTAAAATTTGTAATATATGCGATAAGCAGTGTTCTTAACGGAACTCCGTGCCTGTCGTACCAATGCTGAAGGTATTCCGATTTAAGCTTTGCGATATCGACTCCTGAAGGACATTCTGATTTGCAGCCCTTGCAGGCAATACAAAGATCAAGTATGTTATATATTTCAGGATGGTTCCACGGATCTGAATTTTCCATACTGAGAAATTCCCTGATGATATTGGCTCTTGCGCGTGTGCAATTTTCTTCATCCATGGTTGCCATAAAACTCGGACACATGGTACCTCCGATAACCACTGATTTTCTGCAGTCACCTGATCCGTTGCATTTCTCGGCAGCCCTGACAATGCCATCAGTAGATGAAAAATCATAAACTGTTTCAATATCCCTGGTAACAGTTCCCGGTTTGTACCGCAGAAGGGTATTCAACACCGGGGTATCGGTGATCTTTCCCGGATTCAGAATATTAACGGGATCCCAGCAGCTTTTTATCTTTTTCAGGAGGCCGTAGTTATGTTGTCCCAGGATTAAGGGGATGAATTCACCCCTTAACCTTCCATCGCCATGCTCTCCGCTTAATGAACCCCTGTATTTTTTTACCAGTTTGGCTGTTTCAAGACCAATAGTCCTGAACAGTTCAACATCGCCCCGGTCCTTAAGATTCAAAACCGGTCTGAGGTGCAATTCTCCAGTGCCAATGTGTGCATGATAAACGGAGTCTTTACCGTATCTGGCGAGCATTATGGCAAAATCTTCCATATAAAATGGAAGGTCCTCAACCTTTACTGTAGTATCTTCAACCAGCGAAACGGGTCTGCTGTCGCCCTTCATATTTCCGAGGATACCTAATCCGGCTTTTCTCAATGCCCATACCCTGGCCATATCTTTCCCTTTCACAACAGGATAGGAATAACCATAACCGGCTGATTTCAAAGCTTCTATCAGTTCATTTGTGACTGTAGTTACTTCTTCCTTTGTGTTTCGTGCAAACTCAACAATCATAACAGCGCCCGGATTACCATCAATGAAGAACCGGTTCTCTTTCTGGCTGAGATTATCCTTTGTAAGGTTCAGGATCCTGTCATCAGTAAGTTCGACTGCTGAAGGATTGAATTTTAAAGCAACCAGATTTGCAAGGAAAGCTTCCTCTCTTTTCTTATGGTGAACGCAAACCAGGGTTTTATGTGCAGGAGGCAACGGAACCAGGTTCAATTTAATTTCAGTAGTTATTGCAAGAGTACCCTCCGAACCTGCCAAAAGGCGGCAAAAATTAAATTTATTCTCTGATCCCTCTTCAAAAACTTCTGAGTCAAGGAGCAGATCAATAGCATACCCGGTATTGCGCCTGGGTATTTTCGGATCAGGATACTCTTGTCTGATTTCATCTCTGTTAACAGGATCAGTAAGGATTTCTCTGATGTTTCTGTAGAGGGCTCCTTCAAGATTGTCCAGACTGCATTTTTGCTCAAAAGCAGCTTTACCGACCGGGCCGAAAACAGCCTCGCTGCCATCACTAAGCAGAGTTTTAAGCTCGATGGTATGCTCTCTCGTTGACCCGTAAACCAGTGAATGAGATCCGCATGAATTATTGCCAACCATTCCGCCAATATTGCACCTGTTTGAGGTTGAGGTTTCAGGTCCGAAAAACAATCCGAAAGGCTTCAGGTGAAGATTCAATTCATCCAGTACAACGCCAGGTTCGATCCTTACCCATTTTTCTTCTTTATTTACTTCCAGAATCCTGTTCATGTACCTCGATATATCTGCGATAATCCCACGGCTTACTACCTGACCTGCAATTGAAGTGCCTGCGGCCCTGAGAGTTAATCCTGTTCTTTCATCGGTAGCAAATTGTATCAACTTCTTTAAATCTGCTACTCCCTTCGGCCATGCAACAGCAACAGGTTCTTCCTTATAATCAGAAGCATCTGTTGAATAAATGGTTTTTGTAACGAGGTCATATTTCAGATCACCCTCCAGATCTGCTTTCAGAGAATCCAGCCTTGTGCAAAAAGAATCCATACATTAAATATTAAGTTGGCAAATTTAAAAAATGATTGATCAACTCCTTAAAGATATTCAGTAAGTGGAATGATTTTTCAGAAAAATGAGATTTTCTAACATAAACATGACTTACATTTTTGTTTAATAGTACTTTTTTTTCGTACATTTAAACCAAAATGCTAAATATTCTAAATTATTGATACACAATGGAATTGTTAGATCGAATCAAACTAAGTGCTAAAAAACATAATATGCGTATCGTTCTTCCTGAAGGATACGAGGAAAGAAATATCAAGGCGGCAGATATTGCAATTGAAGAAAATCTGGCGCAGATTATACTTATTGGTGATCCAGACGAGATACATTCTCATTCGGCACAGCTTGGGTTAAAAAATATTTCAAAAGCAAAGATCATTAATCCGAAATCGCATGAGAGGAAAGACCATTATATAAACACAATGGTGGAGCTGAGAAAAAGCAAGGGGATGACTAAGGAAGAGGCTTCACGTCTTATTGAAGATCCGCTTTATCTGGGTGTTTTGATGATAAAGTGCGGGGATGCCGACGGGGAAGTTTCCGGTGCTGATCATGCTACAGGCGACGTTCTTCGTCCTGCCTTCCAATATGTAAAGACAGCGCCGGGCATTTCAGTGGTATCCGGAGCCTTCATTATGATTCATCCCGACAAATCCTTTGGAGAGGATGGGGTATTCATTTTTGCTGATGGAGCAGTTCATCCCAATCCAACCGATAAGGAGCTGGCAGAAATAGCTGTGGCAACCGCTCATACTGCAAGAGCTATTGCAGGGTTTGAGCCCAAAATTGCCATGCTTAGCTTCTCAACAAAAGGGAGTGCCAGTCATGAACTTGTTGACAAAGTTGTCAGTGCAACAAAGATTGCACAGGCGATGGCTCCCGATTTAATGATTGA
>CAYPKL010000019.1:0-4881 GCA_964411285.1 uncultured Rikenellaceae bacterium | reverse complement strand
ATTGAGGAGATTGAAAACCTGGGAGGGATGGCAAAAGCGATTGAATCGGGACTTCCGAAAATGCGCATCGAAGAGGCGGCAGCAAGAACACAGGCAAGAATCGACTCAGGTATTCAGACCATTGTGGGAACAAACAGGTTCAGGCTTGAAAAAGAAGAACCGCTCGAAACTCTCGAAGTCGACAATACCGCAGTCAGGGAGACTCAGATAAAAAGACTTGAAAAACTGAGGGCAGAAAGAAATGAAAGTGAGTGCAGAAAAACGCTTGAAGATATTACAAAATGTGTCCAAACCGGAGAAGGGAACCTTCTAGCTTTTGCAGTTGAGGCCGCATCCAAAAGAGCAAGCCTCGGAGAAATATCTTACGCATGTGAAAAAATTACAGGGAGGTATAAAGCCGTGATAAGAACAATTTCAGGTGTCTATTCATCTGAATACAAATCAGATGAAGAGTTTAATGAAGCAAAGGCCCTGGTGACAAGGTTTGCTGAAAAAGAGGGTCGTCAGCCCCGGATAATGATCGCAAAAATGGGACAGGATGGTCACGACAGAGGAGCAAAAGTGGTGTCGACAGGATATGCCGACATCGGCTTTGATGTGGACATAGGGCCATTATTCCAGACTCCTGGCGAGGCAGCAAAACAGGCTGTTGAAAATGATGTCCATGTTCTTGGCGTTTCAAGTCTTGCTGCCGGCCATAAAACACTTATACCGCAGGTAATAAGTGAACTAAAAAACCTTGGGAGAGAAGATATCCTTGTTATTGCAGGTGGTGTTATTCCTCCCCAGGACTACAAATTCCTTTATGATGCGGGTGTTGCGGCGATTTTCGGACCAGGGACTTCAGTTTCAAAAGCTGCAAAACAAATTCTTGAAATACTCCTTCACTCTTTTGAATAAAAAAGTTGTAAATTGCTGACAAACCCGGGCAGATATTACTTCAAACTATCAGCTGTGATGAGGAAATCATTTATTATTATTATTGTTATCGCGCTCTGCACATCATGCAGAACAACTAAACCGGCAGCAGATGTTGTATCTTCTGTTGACCAACCGGAGCTGAAAGAACAGGGAACAGACTTCTCCGAACAATCAACATGGCTTCTCGGATATTTTAATCCCGGACGGTTTTCCCAGCCTCCTCATTCGGAATGGTACCTGAAAGGATTTGATGAGTATAAACCCCTTCAGGAAGTAATTGAGAGATTAAAAGCTACAGGTAGTAATGAGGTTTCAATTCAGATTGTGATGGGAACCTGGTGCCCCGACAGCAGAAGGGAAGTGCCAAGATTTATGAAAGTACTGGATCTTTGGGGATTTCCGGGTGAAAAGATTACTTTCATAGGGGTTGATAATGAAAAATTATCTCCTGTCGGAGATTTTGACAAACTCGACATTCAGCGTGTGCCCACTTTTATTATCTTAAAAAATAAAATTGAAACCGGACGCATCATTGAAAATCCGGTATCGTCTTTAGAACAGGATTTATCAGATATATTAACCAGGAATGAATAACGCTAAAAACATTTTATAATCATGGAAGATCTTACTAATAGTACAGGACAGAATACCGGTGATACTTCTTTGCCGGGTAGCGGTCAGACAAAAAAGCCGGCCGGTCAGAATCTGGGAATAGCAGCTCTGATTACTGCCATAGTGACGTTCGTACTTGCAGTGGTGCCCTGTGTCGGTCTTATTGCAATTATTCCGGGAATAATTGCAATAGTGCTTGCTTCTGTCGGCCTGTCGCAGGCTTCGAGGAATGAATCACCGCGCGGAGTGCTGCTTGCAGGACTTGTAATAGGTGTTGTTGCTTCAATTATTTCCCTTTCACAGGTTTTTGTGGCCGGCAAAATAGCCGACAAAGCTAAAAACGAATGGGGCGGAGACATTGAAAATATAATCAATGATGTACAGGACAACGTTTTAAAGGATCTTAACGATGCCAACGTCTCGATCAAAGTTGAAAGCAACGGGGAGAAAGTGGAGATAAATGCAAACACCGGCAAGGAGAGCCGCGAAATTGTACTTGAGGAACTTGAGCAGGCCGACACTCTGAAGAATGACACCCTCAGGAAAGGAAATTAGCCTGATTTCGATGTTGAGGGTAAGATTCAGTGAAGAGTCTTACCTGATAATAAATCTGTTTTTAGCCGGAGTAATCTTATTGATTTTTCTGTATTCCGGTCTTTTTTCACCTGAAAAAGATAATTATCCTGTGGTGTGCATCCATGAGAAAATAACCGGAGAGCCCTGTGCCTCATGCGGTATGTCACACAGCTTTTCTCTTATTGTCAGGGGAAGAATATCTGAAGCATATGATTGGAACATTTACGGATTCCGGATTTTCCTTTTTTTTACTGCACAGCTGATAATGAGAATAGTATTTTCAATAATCTACCTGAAATACCAAGCCACCAACAAACAGCTGATTATATACGATATAACCATCTCGATTATGCTGTTCATTATTTCCTTCCTGCCATTTATGAAAAGTATCTTTTGCTACTTATAAAATGAACTCACTCCCAGGGGTTTCACCAGGTACCACGAAGGTAAAAATTTATTTATCAGTCTCATTCAGAATATCATAAAGCAAGTTACTCTCAAAACCCTTTGATAATCCGAATCTTAACAATTTGCCTTTTAGATCATACCGGTTTTTAGCCTTAACAAACCTTCGATGGGAATCTATGGTGTCCCTTATCATTTTGATGTATACTTCATCATCAATCTCACCAAGAGCCGACTGAACTGTCTCTTCGCTTATCTTTTTTGACCGGAGATGTGCTGCTATCTTGATCTTTCCCCATTTGTTCTGGTTAAATTTATCTTTTACAAATGCTGCCGAATAGCGCGTGTCATTTATAAATTTCTCCTTAATAAGAACTGATATTAGCCGGTCCGAATCATCATCGCCGACCCCCCAGGAACTAAGCCTGGAACGGATTTCACTGCTGCAATACTCATGATGTGCACACAAAGCCATCGCTTTGTTCAGTGCAGCTTTTACAAGATTATTTTCAGCCATTTTTTATTCCCTTTATTATTCTATCTTTCCCGTTAATATCCTGGATAATTTTAATGCAGGTATAATTATAAGTTTTCATCAGGCCGCAGAGACCGGCGCCCATTGCCTCATTGATCTCAAAATAGAGCTTTCCTCCAGGATTCAGTGAGGTTCTTCCGGCATCCAGAATTGCCCGATAATATACAAGCGGATCATTATCCGGGACAAATAAAGCTTCATGAGGCTCAAAATCAATTACATTGCTATGCATAAGCATCTTCTCCGATTCCCTCACATATGGTGGATTGCTTACAATAATATCAGCTTTACCGGTCGTTAGCGCGGGTTTGAGAATATCAGCCTGTATGAAATTGATTTTTGCATTATTCAGCCTGGCATTCTCTCCGGCTGTAATCAATGCCCGCGATGAAATATCAGTTGCCGTGATCCGCGAACCGGGAAGGTTTACCGCAAGTGCAATTGCAATACATCCCGATCCGGTCCCTATATCAGTCAGGTCCCCACTGAATCGCGGGTTTTCCTTAATTATAAGGTCAACGAGCTCCTCTGTTTCCTGACGCGGGATCAGAACATCCGGATTAACCCTCAGGGAGCAATTATAAAAGAATGTCTCACCTGTTATATACTGAATAGGTTTACAGCGTCTCAGCTCACTGCAAATCATTGTAATCTTTTCAGATTCCGGAAGGCTCACCGGCCTGTTCAGGTCGCGCAACAGGCCTCTCCTGTCTGATCCCAAAGCATATGAAATCACTATTTCCGAAAGACTCTGAACTTCTTTTTCCGGGTAAATATCTTTAAGTTCTCCGGCAATATAATTCCTGATTTCTTTAATTGTTTGTAAATTGAAAGCCATAAGTCAAAATTAGCACTTTCAGGTAAATGTCCGGGAATGACGATATAAAATTCATGCAAAGATGTCTCGAGCTTGCTGCAAAAGCTGAAGGCATGACTTATCCCAATCCAATGGTCGGTTCGGTAATCGTCCATGAAGGCAGGATTATTGGTGAAGGATATCACATTAAAGCAGGGGGTCCTCATGCTGAAGTAATTGCAGTTGAGTCAGTTAATAAAAAAGAACTTTTAACAGCTTCAACATTATACGTTAACCTTGAACCATGCTCACATATTGGGAAAACGCCTCCCTGTGCCGATATGTTGGTTTCACATAAAATCCCGCGGGTTGTAGTGGGAACAGTCGACACAAGCGATAAAGTATCCGGCAGGGGAATATCAAAACTCCGGGATGCAGGTTGTGAGGTGACCACGGGGGTATGCATTGAGGAATGCAGGAGGCTTAACAGGAGGTTTTTTACCTTTCATGAAAAAAAGAGACCCTATATAACCCTTAAGTGGGCTCAAAGCAGTGACGGTTTCATCGACAAAGTAAGAGAGGACAACTATAAAATTGAGCCAAACTGGATAACCGGCAGGTCAGAGAAAATCCTTGTACATAAATGGAGAGCTTCAGAACAATCAATTCTGGTAGGTGCCGGTACCATCAGAGCTGATAATCCGCAACTGAATGTAAGGGAATGGAAGGGTGACAATCCTGTCAGGATCATTCTATGCGGATCAGGATCACTTCCTGATGATCCGGCAATAAACAGGTCGATAGGATCAATCATTGTTTTTACATTTTATCCTGAAAAGGTTGCGATGCCGGGTTCTGTTGTTATCAGGCTTAACCATAACGAATCTGCCGCCCGGCAAGTGTCTGAAGCCCTCTTCGGGTGGGGAGTTCAATCGTTGTTCATCGAAGGAGGGGCCCAGGTTCTGGATCATTTTATAAGGACGGGATATTGGGATGAAGCAAGGATCTTCCATGGAACGGAACCTTTTAAGGCAGG
>CAYPKL010000018.1:0-2696 GCA_964411285.1 uncultured Rikenellaceae bacterium | reverse complement strand
ATTTTAAGCAAAAAATGGTGGAAAGAGAAAATGCAGAAAAGGGAAAGAATGTAAGTTCAAATGATGGTCCGGGAGGAGGATTAAAAAAGTTCAATAATCCCGGAATGGATCAGAATAAGCTGGATCTGCTTGACAGTTTCCTTAAACAAATATCCGGTGCAATTTCAATTCAGCCAAAAACAGGCACTGAAGATTTTCGTGATATTCAGTCGATAGAATGGACAGAATATCCTGAACTTGAGTCATCGGAGAACCTTGAAAAGAAAATTGCCGAACTTAAGCTGATTGCCGATTCAATTGAAAAGAAAAATTATAACACTGAAAATATCGCTCAACAAAACCTGGGCAGTTTTAAGGTCAATTATCTTAGTGCGCTTAATCCGTCACAGCTGGCTGCTGTTTTGATTACAGAAAGGCCTGTTCTGGTAATTGCCGGAGCCGGCAGCGGAAAAACCAGGGTTATAGTCCACAGGGTTTCTTATTTAATTGAAAAAGGCGTTGATGCGCAATCTATTTTATTGCTGACATTTACACGCAAAGCCTCCCGGGAAATGCTCGACAGGGTAGAAACTCTCCTTCAGGATAAAAGGGTTGGTAATGTTACCGGCGGCACTTTTCATTCTTTCGCGGCATTCATACTCAGAAAGTACTCCGGCATGCTTAATCTTCCTCCCAACTTCACAATTATTGATGCCAGCGATTCGGAAGATATTATTGATCTAATCAGGACCGAACTTAAGTTCAACACCAAAGACAGGAAATTCCCGCGAAAAGAAAGGATCCATGATATCATTTCTTATTCGAGGAACAGGAATACAACCATCGGATCAATTATTCATGAACAATATACAGGTCTCATAGATTTTATTCCTGATATTGAACTTATTAATAATGGATATTCAAAATATAAAACACTGAGTAAAATACTTGATTTCGATGATCTGATGGAGATTCTGAGAGACAGGCTGAGAGATAACATCACATTCCGGATGAATCTTCAGAAACATTATCAGTATGTAATGGTAGATGAATTCCAGGATACAAACATAGTACAGAAAGAAATAGTCGATTTCATAGCTGAAAAGCACAGGAGGATTATGGTCGTAGGTGATGATTCCCAGAGCATATATGCTTTCCGGGGAGCAAACTATGAAAACATATTGCGCTTCCCCGAGATGTACCCTGATGCTGTTGTTGTCAAAATAGAAGAGAACTACAGGAGTAATCAGAAGATACTCGATTTCACTAACTCAATAATAGATAATGCAAAAATCGGCTACAGGAAAAGGCTGTTTACCCGGAATCTGAGGCAATCGATGCCTGTAATAAAGCGGGTTAATGACCAGCAGGAAGAAGCTGTTTTTATTGTTGACAGGATAATGGAACTTTCGGAACAGAACATACCCCTGAATGAAATAGCCGTGCTTAACCGTGCCGACTGGCACAACAGGTACATTCAGGTAGAGATGAGCAAGAGGAATATACCTTATGTTGTTGTGGGTGGTTTCCGTTTCAACGAAAGAATGCATATAAAGGATATAATCTCATATCTGAGGATCACATATAATACTTCTGATGCCGTTGCGTGGCACCGGATTTTAAAATATATCGGAGGTGTCGGACATGTAACTGCTGGAAGCATAATAAGTAATTTTAATTCCAACAAAGATCCTTTCTCTTTTGAATCCTTTAAACAGCGTAAATTTTACTCTGAATTGCTGATGCTGGGAAATATGCTTGCAAAAGCAAGTCAGCCTGACTATTCGCTTATTCAAAAGGTTGAGATTATTGTCAATTATTATTCCCCTATTCTGAAAGAACGGGCAGATGACTATTTCATAAGGATGCAGGATGTTAATGTGCTTGTTGATCTTTCAAGGAAATACAAGGATCTCGACAGGTTCCTGTCTGATTTTGCCCTTGATCCGCCGTCGAAGAGGGTGGCAGATCAGACCAGGCCATTGATAGATGAAGGTGAAGAAGATGGCAAAGTGACAATTTCAACAGTTCATTCTGCCAAAGGACTGGAATGGTATGCGGTTTTCATTCCTCATGCTCTTGAGGGTATGTTTCCATCAAACAGGGCAATAAACATTGAAGAGATGGAGGAAGAACGCAGACTGTTTTACGTGGCATGCAGCAGGGCAAAGGAAGAGCTTTATATTACATTCCCGCACACTATCTATTCCTACGATGCGGTTTTTCATCTTCCATCCAGGTTTCTGGTGGAAATTGATAAAGAGAAATATGTTTTTTCAAGGGATTAGATCCGGCTGTGTCAAAAGTCGTTTGTGAACCTTAGGGATCCCGGGTACCCGGGATTGTGTAACACTTTGGTAAAAAAAATCCTTTAACCACTAAGGACACAAAGTACGTCACAAAGGTGCACAAGGTACTTTTAAGACAACCTCTAAATAAATTCCATCACCATGTTCAGGAATGATTAATATTGTTTTACAATAATTAATACATCCAATGCAACATATATTTTCAATAGTCTCCGATTAAAAGAATGAGATTCTTCGCTTCGCTCAGAATGACAGACATTTATGGAGGTCCGAGAGGGGAGGAGTGAAGGGAAGAATCTCATTCACCATTTTAATATTATCCGTTTAATAGTGATATATTTTACCTGTAACGATATATAGATATATAGTTTTAACAATAAATAAAAACCATCCCGGATATCCTTGATC
>CAYPKL010000017.1:0-4277 GCA_964411285.1 uncultured Rikenellaceae bacterium | reverse complement strand
GTTGCAGTAATCCTGATAATTGCCTGGGCAATAGGATTTATCGGTTACAGTGCCGGAGGCATTATACATGTTCTTCTTGTTATTGCAGTTATTGCAATAATATTCAGGGTAATACAGGGGAAAAGAATCCTCTAGTAAATTTGTTTTATTAATAACCATTGAGTCCGCTTTTTAAAACGGACTCAAATTAATACCAAGATTATGAGCTCAGGAAAATTATTATTAGGTGTAGTAGCTGGTTTAGCTGCCGGCGCGTTACTTGGAATTCTGTTTGCCCCGGATAAAGGGACTGAAACCAGGAAGAAAATAACAAAAAAGGGGGAGGACTATGCTGATACGGTAAAAGAAAAATTCAACGAATTTGTTGACGATATCACAGAAAAATTTGAAAAAGTAAAAGAGGAAGTTACTGACTATGCTGAAGAGCATAAGGCTAAAACGGGGGAAACTAAAAAAGACCCAACAACTGCTACAGGATAAAACCATGGAAGATAATGCCAGGCTTATTGAATCGCTGCTGGAAAGAACTGCTGAATATGGCAAAGCGAGCTTTGAACTTGTAAAACTTAAAGCTCTTGACAAAACAACAGACATTGTTTCCTCATTAATACCTCATTCAATTGTATTAGCAATAATTGCTGTATTTATACTTTTTCTCAACCTGGGATTAGCTTTCTGGCTTGGAGAAATCCTTGGCAGTATCTTTTACGGATTTTTTATAGTTGCTGCTTTTTATGGTATTGCAGGGATCGTATTACACTTTTTTTTACATGACCGGATTAAGAAGAGTATCGGAAATTATTTCATTAAACGAGTGTTAAAATAGCATCCATGCAAAACATTACTTCCATTGCAGAGCTTAAAAATGCAATTCAATTATTAGAAGTTGAACAGGCTGATAAGGGACAGCTTGTAAAAGAGCAATTCTTAATTACTTACGAAAGTTTAAAGCCTGTCAATCTTCTAAGGAGTTCAGTTAATGATATTGCTTCCTCACCATATCTGATAGGTAACATTTTAGGCGCTGCCATGGGTTTTGTTTCAGGATTTGTCTCAAAAAAAATATTTATAGGGTCATCAGGCAATAAATTAAGACAGCTTTTAGGTCATGTTTTGCAGTTAGGTGTTACAAACTTTGTTGCACTGCATCCTGGCGCCGTTAGAACAATCGGTTGGTCTTTCATTCAACATCTTATCCGCAAAAAAAGAATACAACCTGAAAAGCAGTGACAGATGAAAATTTAAAATTGCCGTTATACGCAAAAGCATCTCTATTTGTCATCGGTTTAAGTGCTTTGTTAGCGATCTTATACATCGCGAAGGGTATTATTATTCCGGTTGTTTTCGCCATTATTATAGCCATCGTACTCCACCCTGCTGTAAATTTTTTCGTCCGGAAAAAAATAAACAGGGTAGTTGGCATCGTAATCACCATATTCATCAGTTTTTTGGTAATTGCTGCATTTGGGGCCCTTATAATCTCACAGGTAGGCCGGTTCAGTGAGTCATTGCCTGTACTGATCGATAAATTTACCGGAATGCTCGACCAGTCTATCAACTGGGCTTCAGGCTATTTCGATATAAAACCCCAGAAGATAAATGAATGGATCGCCAGAACACAGGGGGATATCATAAACTCCAGCAGCGCTGCGATCGGTCAAACACTCGCCATCCTGGGGGGAGGATTAGTTGTATTGTTTTTACTTCCCGTTTACATCTTTTTGATATTATTGTACCATCCGATCTTAATTGAATTTATTCACAGGCTCTTTGGCTCAAGTGACCAGGTTAAAGTGAGCAAAATAGTTTCTCAGATCAAAAATGTCATTCAACAGTATCTTATAGGATTGGGTTTTGAAGCTGCCATAATGGCAGTACTTAATACATCAGCTCTTTTGATAATTGGAATTGAATATGCTTTTCTTCTTGGCATTATTGGTGCATTGGTGAATGTTATACCATATATAGGCGGTTTAGTGGCAGTGGCTTTGCCCATGATAGTGGCATTGGCGACTAAATCGTCAGCATGGTATGCCCTTTACGTTTTGGCTGCATTTTACGTTATCCAGCTGATAGACAATAACTACATTGTTCCCAAAATAGTTGCCTCCAAAGTAAAAATCAATGCCCTTTTCTCGATAATAGCGGTATTTACAGGAAATGCATTATGGGGTATACCCGGTATGTTTCTTTCGATACCGGTCCTTGCTATTATAAAACTCATTTGCGACAATATAGAACCTTTAAAACCGTGGGGATTTTTATTAGGTGACACAATGCCTCCGCTGATAAAGATTAAACCGATTTTTAAGAAAAAAATAATTACATCATAACCAGTTGGCCCAAAAATCCGTAAATGATGTAAATTATATAGACAATTGTGTAATCCTTTAACAATGACCTTTTTTTAACTTTCAATCATTATTATTAATACTATAAAAACATGAAAAACGCTGGTATCGCCATTCTGATTATTGGTTTGCTATTAACCATTTTTACAACTTTTAATTATTTTACCAGAGAGAAAGTAGTTGATCTGGGAAAAGTTGAAATCACTGCGAACAAACGGCACCATGTAGCATGGTCGCCACTTATTGGGCTTGCTGTAATGGGAGTTGGCGGAGTTGTTTTACTTGTAGCTTCAAAAAAATAATAACCATGATCACAAGAAGAAATAAAAGAATACTTTACTATGTAGCTGCATTTGCGATTATATTAATTGCTTTTCTGCTATTGGATGGCGGGACCTGGATAAAAGGTTTAGGACATGGTAACGGCTCGACTGGAATGACCAATTTACGCTGGGGACAGATCCTGATTAGTCTGGGTCTGGGTTTCCTGATCGGTTGGCTGGCTTCCGGCAGGAAATGGTGAGTACCTTATTCCCGGTTTATCATAGGCATTTTTGAGAACACGTCTCAAAGATGAATGAATCATGAACTATAAATTCAAATAAAAAAATTGCTATAATGAATAATCTTCTTAGAGGTCTGCTTTCAGGTATTGGAGCCTGGAAATTGGGTGGCGGCTGTTTAGGAACTATTGTAGTGTTTTTAATTTTCTGGTTTTTGCTTGGGAAGTGCAGCTGACAATGGGAATCATTTAAGCATGGATTTAATAATGAAATGAATGCGAATGAAAACACATTGAAGGACTTATCTGGTGAAAATTTAAATTAATGTAATTCATTTTTACAATTCAATAGTGTCGCCGGTTTCTCCGACCGGTTAAAAAGATTACCAGCTTTACAATAATTTTCTCAGGCAGCAACTCTGGCTGACCTGTGGTTAACAATCATCAAATGTGTGAATTATATAAACAAATTAATAATTTGTGTAACAATTAATAAGAATACCTTCCTATTTTTGTATCAGACTTATAAAGACCATAGTGAGAAATGGTTTTATAACAAAAAGCATAAAATCTGAATAGGATGGAAATTATTAATGTATTGCGGAAAACCGCTATTTTAAAAGACTTTATAAAGCCGCGGTTCAGCAGGAAAGTGTTTATGCCTGAATTATACAGGATCAATCCTGCACTTGAGAAAATCAGGTCTGAGATAGGAGAGGACTTCATTCAATATTTACATAGGTTACAGCTCGAGGAGGAGCCAAACATAATGTCACTCTCCTCCACGCATCATTATTATTATGATTCCGATGATTTAAAAATAATTAAGGTCCTTATAAACCTCAAACCACTTAATAGCATAAAAAATCTTGAAAGTTTTTTGCGTATTATGGTAAGAATACTGCCTCATAAATCCAATTTCATTGGTTACTTTAAAAATGATACTGTAAACAGATCTGATTTTTCATTTTACTATTCCACGAGGTTCTTTAACGGAATGATTAATTATTTTGATTCAAGAACTGACAATAGTTTAACAAAAAAAGAGGTGGTAGAACTCCTGGAAGAGTATAAGCTAAATGTCGTTGACATTACTGATATTAACGGTATGACATATTTCTGTTCAATGAATACTTAATTATTTTTGAACCCTTACCCCATCCCTTCACCTTAATTCTGAGGTACCCTTTATAAACACCTCTTATTTTAAAACTCCTGTGCCATTTACGATTAAGTTATTTATTGATTCAGGTCATTTATTTATTGTGTTAGGTATATATATTGTTGTAATACAATATTATTTCCAGGACTTGTATATGAATGTTATATTTATAAATGGATCGCCGATTCTTCACTTTGGCAACAGAATATTCCTCGCTTTGGTTTAGGAGATTCCTCATCCCGAATTCTCGGGATTCGGAATG
>CAYPKL010000016.1:0-5196 GCA_964411285.1 uncultured Rikenellaceae bacterium | reverse complement strand
TCTTTTAAAAATGTAATTACCTTCAATATGGATGAGTATGTCGGTCTCGCTGAAAATCATACCGAGAGCTATCATTATTTCATGTTTGATAATCTTTTTAACCATGTTGATATTACCACGGAGAACATTAACATTTTAAATGGAAATGCAAAAGACCTTGAAAAAGAATGCACCGATTACGAAAAAAAGATTCTGGCTGTTGGCGGTATTGATTTATTCCTCGGCGGGATTGGCCCTGATGGTCATATTGCTTTCAATGAACCCGGATCTTCTCTTGCTTCGAGAACAAGAATCAAAACCTTAAGATATGATACTATCCTGGCCAATTCAAGGTTTTTTGGCGGAGATATGAATAAAGTGCCAAAACAGGCTCTCACAGTAGGTGTCGGAACAGTTATGGATGCAAATGAAGTAATAATCATAATTTCGGGATATAATAAAGCCCGTGCACTGAAGGAAGTTGTTGAGGGAGGTATCAGCCATATGTGGACTGCATCAATTCTTCAGATGCATCAGAGGGGAATTATTGTTTGCGACGAACCTGCAACATCGGAACTTCATGTAGAGACTGTAAAATATTTCAAGGATATAGAAAATTCAAACTATGATAATCGTCAGTGGTAAAAATCAGCAATAAATACATCTGATAATCTAATAATACCTTCCATAATATGACATACAGGCATTTAACAAAAGAAGAAATTAACAGACTTCTTTCGCAAAAGTGTTTTTCAGACAACTGGACCTGCATTACTGTCACAGAAGAATTTTTACCCGAAAATATAATAAATACCAGATTTGATGGAAACATAAAACTGGGTAATTTTTCGGGAACAATCGGGTTAGGGAAAAACAGTTCAAAAACTTGTGGAATTTACAACAGTGTCATAAGTAATTGTGAAATCGGAGATCACGTTTATATTTCGGAAGTTAAAAATCTGTCGAACTATATCATACAGGAGGACGTTGCCATTTCAAATGTGGGTTCTTTGGTTGTTGATGAATTGTCAACATTTGGTAATGGAACCGAAATAGAAGTTTTAAATGAAGGAGGTGGACGGGAACTGCCGATTTTTGACAGGTTATCCTCCCAGTTAGGTTATTTAACAGTACTTTATCGCCATGACAAGAATTTCACTGATAAAATTCTTAAGTTAATCAGAGACTATTGTGAATCAAAGAGGTCAAACCAGGGGTTAATACAAACAGGAGCAAGGATCAACGATTCAGTTGTTATCCGCAATGTTTCTGTCGGGAGCTTTGCTACCATCTCGGGAGCCAGTCTGCTTGAAGAGGGGACCATCGGAAGCTGTAAGGAGGCACCTGCATTTATTGGTGTTGGAGTCATTGCAAAAAAGTTCATTGTTTTATCAGGATCCAGAGTTGATGGAGGAGTAATACTCGAAAAAATCTTTGTGGGACAGGGAGTAAAAATGGGCAGGCAGTTTTCAGCTGAGAACTCGGCTTTTTTTGCCAATTGTGAAGCATTTCACAGCGAAGCCTGCAGCCTTTTCGCAGGACCTTACGCCGTTACCCATCACAGATCAACTTTGCTGATAGCCAGCCTTGTCTCTTTCTTTAACGCAGGAAGCGGAACAAACCAGAGTAACCATATGTATAAGCTTGGTCCCCTGCATCAGGGTATTCTGGAGCGGGGTTCCAAAACAGGGTCTTTCTCATACATGTTACTGCCATGCCATATCGGCGCTTTTTCTGTTGTAATGGGGAAACATTATGTGAATTTCGACTCTTCTGATTTTCCGTTTTCGTATATATCGGAAGAAAAAGGGAAAAGTGAACTAACCCCGGCAATGAACCTTTTTACTGTCGGAACGAGGAGAGACACTGATAAATGGCCGGCAAGAGACAGGAGAAGCGATCCGGAAAAGCTGGACCTGATCCATTTTGATCTGTTAAATCCTTACATAGCAGGTAAAATAATTAACGGGATAAATATTCTAAATGAACTTTCTGAAAAGAGCGATAAAAATCAGGATTTTGTCAGTTATAAAGGAATAAATATCCGACGCCTCCTTTTAAAAACCACCCGGAAGTACTATGAAATGGTCCTGAAATTATATGTTGGACAGGAGGTATATAAACGCATTCGGGTTCTGAATCTCAATTCATCCCTGGCAGATTTAAGAAAAATACTGACAACCAAGGGGACGGATGGAACTGGCAAATGGTTGGATATCTGCGGTTTGTTTGCACCTTCAGGTAAAGTATATGAGTTGATTGATGCAGTCAGCACCCGGAAAATAAAGTCGGTTAATGAATTAAACGAAGAGCTTGTTTCAATTTATAACAATTACGATAAATATGCCTGGAACTGGTGTTCCGCCCTGATATGTCAGCAAACAGGCAACAAACCTGAAGATATGCCTGCTGATGGTATAATTCAAATTATTACCGACTGGAAAATAAATGCCCTCAAGCTGAATAATATGATTCTGAAAGATACTGAGAAGGAGTTTGACCCTGGCAGTAAACTTGGATTTGGCATAGATGGAGATATTGAAACAAGGGACAGTGATTTTCTGGCTGTACGCGGAGAATACGGTAACAATAAATTTGTAACCGGCCTGCAAAAAGAATCGAAAGAAATTGAAGATAAAGCAGATAGGCTGATCGCTTTTCTCGAAAAATTTATATGAGGTTCTGTTCGACAGGGAACCCTAAACAGTATTTCGTATGCCCAGCTTAATCAATCCATTGATAAGTCCTGATAAACGTTTTTCAGGATTTTCTTTGGGATGAGTACATATTTTTTCTATCCCCGGTGTTTTATTATTTACTATTTCAAGGTATTTGCGAAAGGTAATGATACAAGAGGGCACTAATAAAAAATGGTCGAACAAGCGGCTGTCAAGAACATCATTATATGCTTGTTTTGAAGGAGAGGGAATAATTTGAGCCAATACATCATCACATTTACCATCATGCATTAAGTGTTTGCATCCAGCACAAATGTCGTCCCCTTCAATTACCAGTTTAATCTTCAAATCCAAATTTGATAGAAGTTTTGGCGCTGCCAGGTGTTGAGAATGTCCATACGGATGCGGTTGATATTGAACATTATTACCATAATCAGTAATTATATCAATAATGTGGTGAGGTCTTAAATTCATGTCAGAATCTTTCAATCCAATATTCGCCCTCCCATTCATTAACGTAGATTATTTTTGAGAGATATCTACCCTTAAATGTGCCATTTCCCCTAATATTCTCGTATTGCCCCGTGCCATTAGTAAAGGAAACAGTCCCTTCCATTGATTGGACATAATTGCCCTCGACAGAATGTGTGTTATTAATTTTGCCTTCAAATTTGATGAACAGACTATCTCCCTTATTTGTAAATTTGGTGTATCCCTGGAATAGTCCATTAAAATATACAATATCAGAAGTTATTACGGAAACTATCTGAGCGCCATTAAAAAACTGAACATTCCCGGTACTCACATTAACGCCCTCTGATACCATGAAGGAAACCATGTGACCATCAATGTCACCAACATCGATTCTTTCCAATTTGTTGTAAGCGCAGGTCTGCTTCCCTGAGACCTTAATTTTTTTAAGTGTTTGCATGATTTTCACCTCCTTTCATTAAATTATTTTAGCCGTAAGCTTATATAATGCCCTTACGGATTTAGCATAAACTGCTATCCAAAACCAAAGTTACAGCTCCAAAAAACTTAAGTCAAGTTTATTTTAACACGTTTATTTTCACCGTTGCAAAAGCCTGATTTATTGACCATTCTTGACCGGTCATCCGGATTATCGCAGAAAAACAGCGGTAATACCTAAAATGGATCAAACCATTGAGCCTGGAAAACCAATATGAGTCTGTTCCTTTGACAGATAAATCAAAATAATTTTTATATTTACAGACATTAATAATAAAAAGTGATAATAACCTGATAATCTGGATTAAAATGGAAATGAAAATAGTGAAAAAAATTGCAGGCTTTCTGGTAATCTCTGCTGTTATCGGTATAAATCTCAATGCACAGGACCGTAATGATGTGATAAAGGCATATAATGATGGGGCGAAGGCGATGCAAACCGACATTCCGGCTGCTATTGTGGCATTTGAAAATGTTGTTACCCTTTCCGGAAAGGTTGGTGAGACCGCCGATGATCTCAAACAAAAAGCCATACAGGTATTGCCGGGATTGTATTTTAAAGCTGCAAATAACACCCTGAAGGAGAAAAAACCTGCGCCTGAAATAATTAAAGCTGCAAAGACAGCAGCAGCAGCAGCAGAAAAATATGGAAGCACATCAAATAAGGAAAATGCCGGGAAAGTATTAGTAATGGGTTATTACGCTATGGGGATCGAATTTTTCACCAAAAAAGATAATGAGAATGCGCTGAGGGCATTTGACAGCCTTTTACTTATAAATCCGGATTACACGGCTGCAATTTATAATAAGGCTTTAGTGTACAGAAGTCAGAATAATGCCGTAGCTTTTGAGGAAACTATTGATTTGTTCCTTGGAAAGCTGGAAAGTGGGAAAGATGACGAAAAGATAAAACAGGCATCAACATTAGCCCTTGAATTCTTTCGTGCCGCAGGATCACAGGCAAGCCAGGCAAATAAACTTGATGAAGCCCTTGTTCTGCTTAATAAAGGAGCAAAATACGGAGATGACAAAGACCTTTTCTACTACTTTGCAGATGTGTACAACAAACAGAAAAATTTCGACAATGGAGCCGAATATGCCAAAAAGGGGCTTGATCTTGAAGCTGGTGCTGCTGAAGCCAAAGCCAAATTTTACTTCCAGCTAGGCCTTGCTCAGGCAGGAAAAGGTCAAACCGCAGATGCTTGCGCTTCATTTAAGAATGCAATGTCCGGACCATTTGCCGAACCATCAAAAGCCCAGAGAACAAACCTGAAATGCCAGTAAGGCCGATATCCGGGGGTCTGTGAAAAATTAAGGAGCCAGTGACTTCGATTGTCTGTTAATGATAGAATATATCTCGTAATTGTCAATTGATTAATATTTTATAATTTTATTGGAACCAGGATGATTCAGTTATCCTGACACTGATTGTCAATTATAAAAAACTTACATGAAGCAAAAGAATTCCTGCAATCCGAAACATCAGAATCGCCGGAGCTTTTTAAAAACCAATGCAGCAATCGGACTGGGCGCTGTTGCCTCCGGAATGATGGCCCCACTGGCCTGCACC
>CAYPKL010000015.1:0-4815 GCA_964411285.1 uncultured Rikenellaceae bacterium | reverse complement strand
TTTCATCATTTTCCCTTGCATCGATAAAGTCAAGATATTTTCTCCTGTATTCCCTGCTTTCTTCAGGTTCATCCGTTATATAACCCTTTTCAGCAAGTTCCGAGAGAAATTCCTTATCCGGCAGATCTTCTCCCTGACGTACCGCTTCTATTTTTCCGGCATCAGAGCTGGTCAGGATATCGGCATTCCCGGAAAGGAGATTTACTATGAAATGGTTTTCAGAATCCCTGATCCGGGAAAAGATATTATACTTTGAATAATTCATTAATTTAATAAATTTTTAAAAGGATATTCCAACGGTTATCAGGGATTACGAAAAATCTTGTGGATTAGTCGTGACAGCCGGCGATAGTCCTTGATATTTTTGCACAACACTGGGCGACTTTTGCCTTTACCCTGCTTACTCTGTTTTTTACGAGACTTTTCATTTACTTAAGATTTTATTATTTGACCATTAATATTTCATTTATAGCTTTAACAAGATTTTCCTTTGGCAGCATGCCCATAGACACTTGCGGCTTACCTTCTGCAGGGATGAACAATAGTGTAGGTAATCCTGTTATTCCAAGCTTCTGGGCAAGGATCCTTTCTTTTTCAGTATCCACTTTAAATATATCAATTTTACCTGAATATTCTTTTGCAATTTCTTCAACAATAGGAGATAACTGCCTGCATGGAGCACACCAGTCAGCATAAAAATCAATTATTGCGGGCCGGTTTCCCTCATACTTCCAATCTTTATTTTTATCGTAATTGAAAACCATCTTCTTAAAGCTGTCATCGGTAAGATTGATTACTGTTCCGGTTGTTGCATTTTTTATTCCGGGATCAGCAGGATTATCTGCTTTACATTCCATGAAAAACAAAGGGAGTATAAGAATTAGAAGGGAAAAATACTTTTTCATTTTAGTCATATTTTTATTTTTATTAATTTTTTTCACTACAACTGCATTTTCCGGATGGCTTCAGGCCGAAAACAGTCCAGCTTGATACCATGACTTTGCCTTTTTCATACGGAGCCGACTCTTCAATGATCTGTACTGAAGAGAAACCTGCTTTATTCAGCTGTTCCAGATATTCATTACGGGTTACTGATCCGGCCCAGCATTCAGCCACAGCAACAGGATCGTTTCTGTATTCTTCCGGGATAGGATTCACAGAGTAAATATCGCTTACCACAAATCTGCCGCCTTTCCTGAGTATCCGGAACACTTCATTCCAGACCGCCTGTTTATCTGATGAGTGGTTGATAGTGCAGTTTGATATCACAAGGTCAGCAATATTATCGGCAAGACTGATCTTTTCAAGAGGAGTGTTTATGAATTCCACATTTTCAATGCCAAGGCGGGTTGCAGTATTCCTCGCCATCTGAAGCATTCCCTCTGAGATATCAATTCCATAAACGAATCCATTTCTTCCAACGGTTTCTGCCAGCCTGAGAACATCGGTACCCCTCCCGCTCCCAAGGTCAACACATATTTCACCTTCAGCAGGGTCAGAATGATTAATTGCTCCGCCGCATGAAAGGCAGCAGCTTGTTTCAGCAAGACTGCTGTATCTTTTATTTATTTCTGTAAAATCCATTTTCAGATGATCGCTGATATTCAATAGTGAGGTAATATATTTTTTAAACTAATTGCACCGCTGACATGGAGCGCTTGTAAGGAAAAAACCAAATAATCCGCCTGTAATAATGCTTCCGTAAGGGTTACTTGTAATAGGGCAGGTTCCTGATGTGCATCCGACAAAATAGTAGTATAGAAATCCTCCTAATCCACCGATGGCAATGCTCAGAAAAGGTCTCCAGAAATACCATGATTTAAAAAACTCTTTTACAGATTTTGGTTTTGGAGTTGTTGTGCAATTTGATTCCATAATCATTAAGTATTTAAATTCAGGTGCAAAGATAAAAAATAAAATTATTAAATCGCAATAGTATCACCTAAATCTTTTTAATATCACTGATTTTTTCTATTTTTGTACTCTGAATGAATTGATAATGGGGGCAATATTTAAAAAGGAATTATCAGAAGAACAGTTAAATGAACTGTTTCAGAGTGATGCAAATTGTTTGAAATTCCTGGCGGAGGTTAAATGGGAGGACGGATTTACATGCCGCAAATGCGGTCATAATAATTACTGTCCGGGAAAAACACCATACTCCCGCAGGTGTACAAAATGTAAAACCGAAGAGTCGGCAGCGTCAGGAACAATCTTTCATAATTGTAAATTCCCGATCCATAAGGCATTTTATATAGCATATAATGTGTGCAAAGGGAAAGAGGAACTTTCGACCTATGAATTTGCACGGCGTTTATCTCTGCGTCAAATGACGTGCTGGAATTTCAGGACCAAAATTCACCAGGCAATAAATCAGATGGATTCACTGACCGAGAATGAAAGATTGTCGATCCAAAAAATACTTGAATAAAAAATTCTCATCAGTAGGGTCGCTAAATGATTTTGCTCGTTTATAATTTAATATTTATGATGAATGCACGAATCTGATAATCACAACGATAAAGTAAGCGGCAAAAATCTGGGACTTGCTATTCTGCTTAATGCCGGAATTACAATCGCCGAAGCTATTGGCGGTATCATTTCCGGAAGCATTGCTTTACTAAGTGATGCGGCCCATAATTTAAGCGATGTTATATCTCTTATCATAAGTTATTTTGCCAGCAGGCTGACACAAAGAAAAGCTACCGAAAGGGAGACTTTTGGTTTCAAACGTTCCGAAATACTGGCAGCATTCATTAACTCGGCAACACTGATAATAATTTCAGTTATAATAATCATTGAAGCAATCCGGCGGTTAATGAATCCCGACCCTCCATCAGCAAGCCTGATGATCTGGTTAGCCGCTATAAGTATTTTGGTCAATGGTCTGAGTGCGATATTTATCCGTAAGGATTCCAATAAGAATATGAATATGAGGTCCGCTTACCTGCATCTCATTGGTGATATGCTCACTTCTGTTGCAGTTTTGGCCGGAGGGCTGGCGATCAAATACCTGCAGTGGAACTGGACCGACTCTGTTTTTTCACTGGTCATAGCCACTTATCTTCTCTGGCTGAGCTGGGGCATTTTCAGGTCGTCGTTCAGGATCATAATGCAGTTCACTCCCGAAGATATTGACATAAAAAAAATCGCCCGTGAAATCGAAACACTTTCAGAAGTGAAGAACATTCATCATGTCCACGTCTGGCAGATAAACGACCACGATCTGATGTTTGAAGCTCATGTTGATATGTCGGAAGACATTAAAATGAGTGGTTTTGAGAAGATCCTGGTGGAGATCAAAGCCATATTGTATAAGAACGGGATAAATCATTCAACTATCCAGCCGGAGTATTCGGTTGATGATAAAAAGCAGATTATTTATTGAAGTTTTATCCTTTATCTTTTTTTAAGGTTTCCCTTGCCTTCAGCTGGCACATGCACGAACCTGACAGGCTGGATTCGATACCGTTCATTTATCCCTTTAGTTTTTTAAAACTTTAATCTTTGTAAATTCCTTAAAATATTTTCTGGCAATTTTCCAGTTTGCATAGTTAATACAGTATTGTACTCTTGGCGGGTCGAAATTTCCCTGAATCAATCCGGATTTTTTAAGCTCGGCAAGGTGTTGAGAAACAGTTGAATCAGCAAGCGGTAATTCTTTTGATATTTCATTAAAACAACATGTCTCAAGAGATGCAAGATGCCGGAGGATAGCTATCCGGGCCGGATGTCCGAGAGCTTTTGCGAACCGTGCAATCTTAACATCTTCAGCAGAAAAATTCTTATTAGTACTTGGTTTCATGATATTATTTTGCTCTAAATACAAAATTCCGTTCAGCAGGTAATCTTCGTAAATTTACGAATTGAAATAAATATTTCAAAAAGCAATAATTGATCTGTCGAATTTTGTCAATGCTCCCGGCGCATACTGTTATCTTAAAAATACCGATATTGCATTATTAAATATAGCGGGTAAGAATATAATGCGGAAATTGTTACGCAAAAACTCTAAATCAAATATCGAAACCAGGTTACCTGTGCTAATGATAATCCTGGCCGGAATCGCCATGATATCCTTTCTGGCGCCGGCTGTCAGAGATCAGAGAATTTCCCTTTTACACGATGGTCTGAAACGGACTTTTAAGATTAATATTCCAACGGGTAATGACAAAACCGTGAAAGTCCCTTTGGTTATTGCATTACACGGCAGGGGAGGAACCGGGAAAAGCATGATGATAATTACACGCAGGGGATTTGAAAAATTAGCTGATAAAGATGGATTTATTATTGTTTATCCCGATGGGATACAACTGAATTGGAATGATGGTAGAACAGATGAAGAAGCAAATGATCGCGCGCACAGGGAAAACATTGACGATACCGGTTTCATTTCTGCATTAATAGATCTCATGATAAAAGATTTTAATATCGATCCCGGGCGTGTTTATATTACAGGTATATCAAACGGAGCAATAATGTCATACCGTATTGCTTGTGAATTATCCGAAAAAATTACGGCAATTGCGCCTGTTGACGGAAATATTCCTGTCATGCTTTATCCTGAATGTTCTCCTTCCAGCCCCGTTTCAGTACTGGCCATTAACAATGTTGATGATCCTCTTGTTCCATTTGAAGGGGGAGATATTTTTACAAGCTTCCACAGGGTGAACCTGGGTAAAGTTTTATCAGCAGATGAATCGATAAAATTCTGGTTAACAAGGAATAAGTGTTCAGAGACACCTGTTGTGACTGAAGAGCCTGACAGAGATCCTGAAGATGGCACAAGGGTAACCAGGAAGCAATACATTAATG
>CAYPKL010000014.1:0-19437 GCA_964411285.1 uncultured Rikenellaceae bacterium | reverse complement strand
CTGACATTCTTCATCGTACTTATCATCCTTATCCTTCAGTTTCTCTGGATGTATGTCGATGAGCTTGCAGGAAAAGGTCTTGAAATAAAAATCGTTGCAGAACTGTTATTCCAGTTTGCCCTATCTTTTGTTCCCATGGCACTGCCCCTGGCTATTCTCCTTGCAGCACTGATGACCTTCGGCAATATGGGCGAGTACAGCGAACTGACTGCCCTTAAATCATCAGGGATTCCGCTTAAACGAATCATGAGACCACTGATAATTCTCGCAGCATTAATTTCTGTCATCTCATTCTTCTTCTCAAATAATGTCCTGCCATATTCAAACCGGCAGGCAAGAACACTTCTCTATGATATCCGACGCAAACGCCCTGACATCAACCTGCAGGCAGGTACTTTCAACAACGATATTGACGGCTTCAGCATTAAAATTACTTCACGGGATCCTGTTTCAAACAGGCTCGACAAACTGTACATTTATGATCATCGCGATAACAAGGGTAATATTTCTGTCACCTATGCCGATTCAGGATATTTGCGGGTGACAAACGACGAAACAGCCATGAGTATGGTTCTGTATAATGGCTTTTCATACAATGAAATGCCTGAAAAGGATGATGGTATCCCCGAAAAGAAATATCCCTTCAGAAAAGATTATTTTAAGGAGCAAACTATAGTCGTATCACTGTCCGGATTTGACCTGGAAAGGACTGAGATAGATCTTTTCAAATCGCACTCAGCAATGAAAAATATTACTCAGCTGACCTTTGATATTGATTCACTCAATAAAAGATATAATACCAGGGTAAATACCTACTATGAAGAATTTGATAACTCTGTTTTATATACAGGAAGGAACAGAGATGTTGCACACAGGGCGAACAAAGACACGTCTGAAACTCAGAATATAAAGCCGTTCGACACAGAGACAATATTCAATTCTCTTGCAGACCTTGATAAAAAATCTGTGCTGATCAGGGCAATAGGTAACCTTAAGGAAGGTAGCAACTACTTGTCAACAAAAAATGAATCACTACATTCGGAGGTCAAGTTCATAAAAAGTTTTGAAGTGAACTGGAATAAGAAATTCACCCTTTCTTTCGCATGTCTTGTCTTCTTTTTTATCGGGGCACCGCTTGGTGCTATTATTCGTAAAGGTGGACTGGGTACTCCTGCTGTTATTTCTATCCTGTTTTTTGTAATTTGGTATGTTATTTCACTATCGGGAGAAAAGCTTGTGGAAGAAAACCTGGTTAGTACTTTTGCAGGCATGTGGGCATCATCTTATATACTCCTTCCTGTCGGTTTATTCCTGACATATAAGGCTTCAAACGATTCTGTAATCATGAACATTGATACATACCTTGCTTTTTTCAGGAAAATTAAAGATTACCTGTACAGAATTATTATTGTGGGAACCCGCCGTAAGGTTGTTAATGAAGAAGAATAATTAATTAAAATGGGGAAAATAAAACTAAATACAATTGAAGAAGCGATCGAAGATATAAGAGAAGGAAAACTACTTATAGTTGTTGATGATGAGGACAGGGAGAATGAAGGTGATTTTATCTGTTCTGCTGAACTAATAACTCCCGAGATCGTAAATTTCATGGCCATGCATGGGCGCGGACTTATCTGCGCGGCTCTCCCGGAAGAGAGATGTGAAGAGCTTGACCTCTACCTGATGGTTGGTAACAACACATCCCTGCATGAAACTCAGTTCACAGTTTCTGTCGATTTGCTTGGCCCTGAAACTACTACAGGCGTCTCGGCAAAAGACAGGGCTCTTACAATAAAAGCCCTGGTTGACCCCAAAACAAAGCCCGCCGATCTTGGCCGCCCAGGGCATATTTTCCCACTGAAAGCCAAGTCAAAGGGTGTTCTCAGAAGAGCCGGTCATACGGAAGCGGTTGTTGACCTGACAAATCTTGCCGGTCTGCTACCGGGCGGAGCACTTGTTGAAATAATGAACGATGACGGATCAATGGCAAGGTTAAACGACCTTGAAAAATTAAGAAAAAAGTTCAGCATCAAAATAGTTGCAATCAGAGACCTCATAACATATAAGCTTGACAGAGACTCAATTATTGAAAAAGGAGAAAGGGTTAAGCTTCCAACAGAGCATGGCGAATTTGAATTCATTCCGTTCAGGCAGACCAGCAACGGTCTGGAACACGCTGCTCTGGTTAAAGGAAGCTGGACAAAAGATGAACCTGTACTGGTAAGATTACACTCATCATGCTTCACAGGTGATATTTTCGGATCGATGAGATGCGACTGCGGTTCCCAGCTTCACAAAGCGATGCAAATGGTTGAAGCCGAAGGTAAAGGAGTTGTCATTTATCTTAGTCAGGAAGGACGCGGAATTGGACTTTTCAATAAGATCAAAGCATATAAACTCCAGGATGAAGGGATGGATACTGTACAGGCTAATATTGAACTGGGATTTGGTCAAGATGAAAGGGATTACGGCGTTGGGGCAAGCATAATGAGAGAACTCGGACTGGGAAAGGTGCGCCTTATTTCAAACAATCCGGTGAAAAGAGCCGGACTGGAGGGTTATGGTATCCGTATCGTTGAAGCAGTACCTCTGGAAATTCCGTCAAATCCACATAACGAATTCTACCTTAAAACCAAGGCAGATAAAATGGGACACAATCTCACTTGTTATAAGCATATTGTTAAGGACTGATTTTTTTATTAGATTTGTATTGTAAAAGGAATGTCTACAATCTATGAAAAATCTCAGGGTAGTTTTTATGGGAACTCCCGAGTTTGCAGTTGCTTCTCTTGGTTCTCTCTTAATGAATGGTTATAATGTTGTGACAGTTGTCACCGCGCCTGATAAACCGGCAGGCCGGGGCAGAATGATCTCAAAATCAGCTGTGAAACAATTTTCAGAATCCAACTACCTCCCATTGCTTCAACCTGAAAGCCTTAAGGATCCTGATTTTATTAAAACCCTTACCAGGCTAAACACTGATGTTTTTGTAGTGGTGGCTTTCAGAATGCTGCCTGAAGAAGTCTGGGAAATACCTTTAAAAGGAACTATAAACCTTCATGCATCCATGCTTCCCCAATACCGCGGCCCGGCACCGGTCAACCGCGTTATTATTAACGGTGAGACAGCCACCGGATTAACTACGTTCCTGATTGATAAAAAAATCGACACCGGGAACATTCTGTTCAGAGAAGAGGTTCCAATATATCCATTTGAAAATGCCGGCGATTTACATGACCGGCTTATGAAACACGGGGCAAGACTTGTAATAAGAACTCTTGAAGCCATTGCTGAAGATAATATAAAACCACAACCTCAGTCAAACTTTATGCTCCCGGGAGAGATTCTTAAAACTGCTCCTAAAATTTTCCCGGAAGACTGTTTAATAGACTGGAACAATAACCCGCATAAGATTCACAATCTTATCAGGGGATTGTCTCCTTATCCGTGCGCAAGATCGGTCTTCAGAAATGTGAATAAAAATCTCACATATAAAATCTATGAAAGCCGGCCTGAACCGGAAGAACATCATTATCAACCCGGGGAAATTTTTTCAGACAGCAAAACATTTCTTAAAATTGCCTGTAAGGAAGGATACATAAGAATTATTAACCTCCAGGTTGAAGGAAAGACCAGAATGAGTGTTGAAGAATTTCTCAGAGGATTCAGAATCTCCGACTTTAAAAACAGCGTCAGTTAGAGGATTTCATTGTCCTTAACCAGATTTTCTGGCCGTCAGCCGGTTCAACTCCTTCCGCCATCCTGTTCATCTCAAGGAGATAACCCAGCTGTATGCCATATAGCTGGGATATTTTATACATTGTATCGCCATCAGCTGCTGTATGGAATTCTTTCCCGGCTTCTGCTTTATCCCTTTTAGGCTGGAGAAAAAGTATCTGACCGGGAACAGGAGTAAAATCCTGTTTAAGTTCATTATACCTGGCAAGTTCCCATTTAAGCAACTGGAACTCCTTTTCAATTTTATCCTTTGTATCTCCTTCTTTGACAATAATATATTGTAGTTTATTAATTTCCCGGATATCCGGAACTCTTGCCATCACAGCGCCAAATGTCACATTGCCCTCCTGAGCCGGAGCAGGCTGCCCTGCTTTTTCTGATCCTGTCTTTGATGGTATTTCTTTTGCCGTAACCTTTGCATTCGATTTTGAAGCTGATGCATAATATGAATTATCAAAAAGGTACAGCTTATTCTCTTCAATCTTCCTGATGAGCAATTTTGCATAATCGGGATTTGTGGCATACCCCGATTTTCTAAGGCCATTTGCCCATGCCTTATAGTTTTTCGGATCAAGGTCGAAAAGAAAACTGTACCGTGAACCGGACCTTAGAAAGTCGGAATGGTCATAAAATGAATCCGCGGCTTTCTGATATTTCCTGAAACATTCATTTCTCTTGTCGTCATGCTGCCTTATTGTCTGTCCTTTCCAACCATTATGGCATTTAATTCCAAAGTGATTGTTTCCCATCCTGGCAAGTGAACTGCGTCCATAGTCCGATTCAAGCATTCCCTGTGCAAGAGTTATGCTTGCAGGTACACCTGACCTTTTCATCTCGCTTACAGCCAAATCTTTATAAGCCTCAATATAACCTGAAGCTGACCCGCTGACAGAAGTCTGAGTTACAACAGGTCTGTTAGCCCTGCAGGATACCAGAACAAGAGAAACCAACAAAAAGAAAATAATATAAAGACGTTTTACCACCGTGTTTAAATTTTCCGTAAAAATAGAAAAAAGATTTATAAGTGCCTGGAGTGGCTTAAGTACCTAAAGTTTTTGTTAGCGGTAAATACTCCAAACTTTAGTCACTCCAAACTCATTTAATTTATTAAATTTGTAACCCAAACTGAATAAGAGAGTTATGTCAACAGTTAAAAATATTTCATTTTCTTACCTTGAATATGACCAGCCGGAAGAACTTGATTCCAAAGATCTGGAACTTGTTGAAGCTGCC
Source organism: uncultured Rikenellaceae bacterium (assembly GCA_964411285.1). Lineage (GTDB taxonomy): Bacteria > Bacteroidota > Bacteroidia > Bacteroidales > VadinHA17 > LD21. The sequence goes on along the minus strand of CAYPKL010000014.1, from coordinate 14,466 downwards.
AAAGAGGCGGCTCCAAAAGCTTATGCCCCTTACTCCGGGTTCCATGTTGGCGCAGCTGTCCGCCTGGAGTCGGGAAGGATCGTCTGCGGGTCAAATGTTGAAAACGCTTCATTCCCTTCAGGGATCTGTGCTGAAAGAACTGCACTTTCAGGCTCTATTTCTAATTTCCCCGATGATAAGCCCGTTGCAATCGCCATAGCAGCTCTAAATGGTAATGATTTCACCATTACACCTGTTTCTCCCTGTGGAAATTGCCGCCAGGTAATTGCTGAAGAAGAGCTGCGTACAGATAAAAGGATCAGGATACTGCTCTATGGAAAAGATAAAATACAGGTTATTGAAAGTATCAGCCACCTTTTGCCTTTTCAGTTCAGCAATAAGATTCTTAAGGCTTGTCTTCCCTGATAATAAGCTGAAAGCCGGCCCCATGAATATTTTTGATATTCAGTCTTTCATCCTCCGACAAAAATTTCCTTAGTTTGGTAACATAAACATCCATGCTCCTGGCAGTAAAATAGTCATCAGAGCCCCAAATTTTCTTTAAAGCCATCTCTCTGCCTATCAGTTCATTGGGATTAAGGGCAAGCAACTCAAGCAACTGAGCCTCCTTTGGTGAGAGTTTCTTTTCTTCAGTCCCGGAGGTCAGCGTTCTGAGGCGTGCGTTAAAAACAAACTTGCCAATTTCAAATATATCCTTAGTTCCTGTCTGATAATCACGTCTGGCCAGAATTGCACGTATTTTTGCAAGCAGAATGTCAGTATCAAACGGTTTTGTAACATAATCATCTCCTCCCGCGCCATATCCTTTAAGCACATCCTCCTTAAGCTTCTTTGCTGTCAAAAAAATTATCGGAACGGTGTTATTGATATTCCTTATTTCACTCGCTATCGTAAATCCATCCACATGAGGAAGCATTACATCGAGGATGCAGATATCGAATATCCCCTGCCTGAAATGATCAACTGCATATTTTCCATCATCAACCCATTCAACAAGGTAGTCATTCAACTCCAGATAAGATTTCAGAACTGAACCAAAGCTCAGATCATCTTCAACAAGAAAAATTTTTATGGATTTCATAGTTTATCAGTTTTCCCAGTTAAATGGTAAAAATATCTCAAACCTGCTCCCTTTTCCAGGTTCGCTAATAACGTTAACCGATCCTTTATGCGCCTCAATTATCTCTCTGACATAATTCAGGCCAAGACCGAATCCTTTAACATCATGAACATTACCCGAGCTTTGCCTGTAGAATCTTTCAAATATTTTATTCTGAACACTCTTCGACATTCCTATTCCCTTATCCTGGACTGACATTATTATACCTCCGTCGGAATTGATTGTCGAAACTGTTATGTCAGGGGCCTCAGGTGAGTATTTGATGGCATTGTCGAGAAGATTATTGACCAGATTTAAAAGGTGTTCCTGGTCCCCATAAATCATGGGGTTGGAAGCATCAAGGAGAAGCTGCAATTTCCCGTTCCTCTGGTGCAAGTGTATTTCTATAGTGTCAACTGCTCTTTCAATGATCGAGTGAAGCGAGAGATTCTCATATTTAAAAGCAATCTCTTTTTTATCAAGCGAGGCGATCTGAAGAATTGTCTCGACCTTCTTGTTCATCCTGTTGTTCTCCTTCTTAATCATACCGACAAAATGTCTGATGCTGGTCTCATCCTTGATTACTTTTGGATTAATTATTGTATCTGCGGCAAGTGAAATGGTAGCAATAGGTGTTTTAAATTCATGAGTCATATTATTCAGGAAATCCGACTTCATCTCCGCAATCTTTTTTTGTCTGATTAAGAAGAAAAGACTTAGGGCAAATGTCGCCAGAACAATAAATGAAAATAATAATGACCCTCCAAGAAGCCAGACCATTGAACCAAGAACATAATTAGCACGACCAGGAAAAACCACCGACAGAATAAGATTCTGGCTGATTATATTATCCGGAAACAGCTGAACCTTATAATTACTTTTAAGAAAGTCATTTTTATTCGATTTTGCATATGTCCCATTTTCAACTTTTCCATCTTTAATTATTGCAAACTCAAACGGCGTTTCAATCCCGGAAAACAAAAAGGATCTCTGAAGTGCATAAACTACCTCATCCTTATTCAGTTCCATAGTCTTTTCCCACTGATAGACAGCTGAGATCATCTGATCGCTCATATTCTGAAACTGACTGGCTCTTTTTCTTACCCAATCAAGGTATTTCTGACGGTTCACATATACAGATCCCGGGTTATTCGGATACTCTCCGGGATTATTCATAATATTTATCTGGCCTTCATTCCCGGGGGATGTTATTGTAAATGTACCTGAATCAGAATAGAATGTGGTATCTATATGGGTAACGGCCGGATTGCTGAATTTCAAATTTCCACTTGAATCAATGGCTCCGGTTACAGATTGATTCGTAATTCTGAAACTAAAATTATTGCCATCATTCGAAGAATAACTGCCAACACTTAAGTAGCTTGTAATATCTCCTGATCTGGAAGGACCTATCGATGGATCTTCAAACATGAAATCATTGAAAAAGCTCAGCCTTCTGTTCGATTCTATTGTATTGGCGGCATCATTCAGACCAGCAATAACAACCCTGCTAAAGTTCTCATTCCTGATATTTACAGCATTCCTTATCCATACGATCTGAACCCAAATGATCCCTGTAAGTGAAACAAGCATCATAAAAATCAGTCCTATAAATCTATTCCGGTTCATGCCACAAATGTAAAACTTTACCATATTCACAGGCAAGGTTTTAACTTTTCCTTAACTTAGATTAACCAGACATTAACGGGAACAGGCTCCGGGAATGATAACTTTGGACAAAAATTAAAGAAATAAGCCATGCAAAGAAGTAAAATTTTGTTAGTAGTGCTTTTTACCGGTTTTCTGCCATTGTCTTTATTAAATGGCCAGGAGAAGAAGATAGAACGAAAAATTAAAGTATTTGTTGATGACAAATCAGGATCGAAAGTTATTATCGATACAACTTTCTATGGAAACCATTCTATCGATTCTGTCAGACTGAAAGATGGCAGCATGGTTTTTATCGGGCATGAAAATACTGAACTTCAACATGATCCGGCCTCTGTAAAAAAACATATCTTCATAACCTCAGACGATAAGAATCCAGGGGGAGAAAAAATAAGGGAAATTACGGTTATTAGCACTGATTCACTGGATTGGCAGGAATTTCAGGGAAATGATCACAGTGACAAGTTTAATGTAAATGTCAGCGATGAAGATATTGATCAGAATACCGACATGGCAAAATATGTTATTGCAAAAAACGGAATTGTGGTCTCAATTGAAGGGAACGATGAAGCAAAAATAAAAGAGCTCATAAAAATAATTGAGGCGAAGCTTGATGTTAAAAATGATGAGACAACTGAAAAGCAGGAAGTCCGGAATAGCAATAAACCAAGGGAAAAAAAGAAATAAAGAAATTAAACACCGGCATTTTTAAACAACTTCCAAATTTCCCCGTCGGGAAAATGGGCTGTAATAGTGACCTTTTCCTTTTTCACCGGATGAATGAATTCAAGTCTCCTGGCAAAAAGACAAATACTACCATCTTCATTTGACCGTGGATAACCGTATTTCAGATCACCTTTGACCGGACAGCCTATTTTTGCCAGCTGTGCCCTGATCTGATGATGCCTGCCTGAATGCAAATCTACTTCAAGAAGAAAATAGCGATCCGATCTGCCTGATAACTTATAGGTTAAAGAAGCTTCCTTTGAGCCTTTAACCTCATAGTCATAAGCATATGTTTTGTTCTGCTTTTCATTCTTTTTAAGAAAATGCGTCAGAACAGCCTCATCTTCAGGAGGTCTTTCTCCTACAATTGCGAGATAGGTCTTTTTTACGTCTCTTGTCCTGAAGATCTCATTCAGTCTGCCAAGCGCCTTTGAAGTTCTGGCATAAAGAATTACTCCTCCAACAGGACGATCAAGCCTATGGACCACTCCCAGGAATACTTCACCAGGCTTATTATATTTTTCAGACAGGTATCTCTTAATCTCAGTATCAAGTGATAAATCTCCTGTTTTATCACTCTGGGAAAGATCCGACGGCTTTTTATAAACTGCCAGGAGATGGTTATCCTCATATAAAATTTCAACCATTACTCAACTCCTTAATATTGTTCCTTTTCGTTGGGGAAAGAGAGTGTCCTGACATCATTAATATAAGTCTGAACAGCGCCTTTGATTTCAGCATATAGATTGTGATATCTTCTCAGAAACCGAGGGGAGAATTCCTGGGTTATTCCCAGCATATCATGAAGGACAAGTACCTGACCGTCAGTCTTGGGTCCTGCACCTATTCCTATTACCGGAATTTTTAAGGTTGTTGTAACTTCCTCCGCCAACCTGGCAGGGATCTTTTCAAGCACAACAGCAAAACAGCCGATTTTTTCCAGAAGCCGGGCATCTTCCATCAGTCGGCGGGCTTCCTCTTCCTCCCTGGCCCTTACAACATAAGTCCCGAACTTGTGTATTGACTGGGGCGTAAGTCCGAGATGACCCATTACTGGTATCCCTGCCGACAGGATCCTTTCTATTGATTCCGCAACCTGATGGCCTCCTTCAAGCTTCACAGCATGTGCTCCAGTCTCTTTCATTATCCTGATAGCTGAAGCAAGGGCTTCCTTAGAATTGCCCTGATAGGTCCCAAAAGGCAGATCCACAACAACCAGAGCTCTTTTTACTGCACGCATCACAGATGCAGCATGATAAATCATGTTGTCCAGCGTGATAGGCAGGGTTGTATCATAACCGGCCATCACATTTGAGGCGGAGTCACCTACAAGTATAACGTCTATTTCAGCTTCGTCGATTATCCGCGCAACAGAATAATCGTATGCCGTCAACATGGCAATTTTTTCGCCCTTGAGTTTCATCTCATTCAGCACATGTGTTGTGACCCTTCTGACAGAATTATATACCGACATGATGTAAAATGTTTCAGAGGTTAGTGTTAAGGTTTAGTGTTCAGATTAGCCAATGCATGTAAGCAAAATCACATATCGTAAAGTTACTTAATTACATCAGATGACATATCCTTATCGTACTTTCTTTTTTTTGACAGTCCCTGTTTGATTCTCTGTCGTTTTGTCATAAAAATGGGCCATGATGAATTGAGAGAGGGTTTTAAGGTCTGTTTTTGGGGCACATAATGACATAACACCATACTTAACTAACTAATAATATGACGATTATAGTTTGCTACATTTTACAGAAATGAGTACAATTATTTTAAATAAACCTTGTTTATTATCCCTTTCAAAGGAATTTAAAGTGCCATTATTTCCTTACAAATCCTGATTTCCTCAATGGCATAATCATTGCAGTTTACTCAAGCATTAAACAGAATACATCTAAAAAAATCATAAAATGGGAAAGATCATAGGAATTGACCTTGGAACAACAAATTCATGTGTAGCTGTAATGGAAGGGAATGAGCCCGTAGTCATACCTAACAGCGAAGGCAAAAGAACAACGCCTTCAATAGTTGCATTCATTGAGAATGGCGAACGCAAAGTAGGAGATCCTGCTAAGCGTCAGGCTATTACCAATGCAAGAAAAACTGTATATTCTATAAAACGGTTTATGGGTGAGTCATTCGACAAGGTAAGTACTGAAATAAAACGTGTAACTTTTACTGTTGTCAAGGGTGATAACAATACCCCGAGGGTAAAGATCGACAACAGGATGTATTCGCCTCAGGAGATTTCGGCAATGGTTTTACAGAAAATGAAGAAAACTGCCGAAGATTACCTTGGCCAGGAAGTTACCGATGCTGTTATTACAGTTCCTGCATATTTTAGCGATTCACAGAGACAAGCCACAAAGGAGGCAGGCGAAATAGCCGGGCTGAACGTTAAGAGAATTATCAACGAACCCACAGCTGCTTCACTGGCGTACGGACTGGACAAAAAATCACAGGACCTTAAGATTGCAGTATTCGACCTTGGAGGTGGTACATTCGACATATCAATTCTGGAACTCGGTGATGGAGTCTTTGAAGTGAAATCAACCAATGGAGACACCCATCTTGGCGGGGATGACTTTGACCATATGATAATCGACTGGCTTGCTGAAGAATTTTTGAAAGAGGAAGGCGTCGACCTGAGAAAGGATCCGATGGCTCTTCAGAGATTGAAAGAGGCAGCCGAAAAGGCAAAAATTGAGCTGTCGAGCTCCACTACAACTGAAATAAATCTTCCATATATTATGCCTGTGGACGGAATTCCCAAGCATCTTGTAAAAACGCTTACCCGTTCACAATTTGAAAAACTTTGCGATAAGCTTATCCAGTCATGCATTGAACCTTGCCGTAAAGCACTTAATGATTCCGGACTAAAGGCTTCCGAAATTGATGAGGTGCTGTTAGTGGGAGGATCAACTCGCATACCGGCAATTCAGCAGCTTGTCGAGAAATTCTTCGGCAGAGTTCCTTCAAAAGGAGTTAATCCTGACGAGGTGGTTGCCGTAGGTGCGGCAATCCAGGGCGGTGTTCTTACAGGAGAGGTGAAGGATGTTTTGCTTCTTGATGTAACTCCTCTTTCGCTTGGAATTGAAACAATGGGTGGTGTGATGACCAGACTTATTGAATCAAATACAACAATACCTACAAAAAAGACAGAGGTGTTTACAACTGCTGCCGACAGCCAGCCTTCAGTAGAAATACACGTTCTGCAGGGTGAACGGCCAATGGCTCCCGGCAATAAGACAATCGGGCGGTTCCACCTCGATGGTATTCCACCGGCCCCAAGGGGAATCCCCCAGATTGAAGTGACTTTCGATATTGATGCTAACGGAATTCTGCACGTAACTGCCAAAGACCGGGGAACCGGTAAAGAACAGAGGATAAGAATAGAGGCGTCTTCAGGACTTAGCGATGACGAAATTAAAAGGATGAGAGAGGAAGCCAGAATAAATGCTGAAGCTGACATCAAGGCGAAGGAAAAAGTCGAAAAGATAAATACCGCCGACAGCATGATCTTTTCCACAGAAAAACAGCTTAAAGAATACGGTGACAAAATTCCCGCAGATAAAAAAGGCGCTATCGAAAACGCACTGTCAAATCTTAAGGAAGCACATAAATCACAGGATATTACTGCGATCGACAAAGCTCTTGCTGACCTGAATGTTGTTTGGCAATCAGCTTCAGAAGAGATGTACAAGAATGCCCAGAGCTCAGGTCCATCAGCTTCCCAACCCGGACCCGAACAACCAGGAAATAACGAAAAGACAAAATCCGGTAACGATGAAGTAACAGATGTAGACTTCGAAGAAGTAAAATAACGACTGGATAACTGATTTATAAAAAGAGGTTTTCTCAAAAGAATAATATCATATTAATCTTTTAAGACAGCCTCTTTTTTTATGCCTGCCTGAATTAGTCCTTAGGAAAAACAAGTATATCAATATACTCCTTTTTGATTTTGATGAGGCTTTGAAGTGACAATATCACTATCTGCCACGACCTGTTTTCCTACCTGTTATTTTTGTATTTTTACTGGAAATTTTAAGACTTTATGAATCTCAGGATTTTAACTTTCATTTTGTTTGTATTTGTATATAATCCTCTCTTTTGTCAGGCGGATCAGATAATTAACCAGACTGACAATCTAGGGAGGAAACAGGGTCACTGGATTAAGAAATATGATAATGGGAACATAATGTACGATGGGTTTTTCAGGGATAATTATCCAACCGGCGAATTTAAAAGATATTATGAGAACAATACTTTAAAATCTCTGCTGGTATTTTCGGAGAATGGTAAAGAAGCCAGAGCAACTCTTTACTATCCAAATGGATTCAGAGCTTCAGAAGGAAAATATATAAATCAGCTCAAAGCTGGTAAATGGAAGTTTTTTTCATCCGTCACTGAAGGGTTTTTTATCAGCGAGGAGGAATATTCAGGAGGGAAAAAACAGGGTCTTTCGGTTAAATTTTATCCTGACAGTACCATCGCAGAAAAGCTTTCCTATTCGGCTGACATCAAACATGGCGAATGGCTTAAATACCATCCAAATGGCTCATTGCATTTAAGAACTGGTTTTAATTACGGAAAACTTAACGGCCGGTTTGAAGCTTTTTTTGATAATGGAAAACCTGAAGTCACAGGACAATATAAAGATGATCAGAAGGTTGGTTTGTGGATCATTTATAAGAAAGACGGGAACATCAAATTCAAGACAGAATATAAATCGGGTATAGCTCAGAACCGTTCTATTGACATTTACGAATCTGATTATATCGATTCGCTGGAAAAGAAAAAGGTTAAAATAGCTGATCCCGAAAAGACAGGAGAAATATGGTAAAAAGGACTTATAATCCTTTCTCCCTTCGCAAAGCAAAAACAACCTTTGCTGTGCTGATGTTTATATGTATATCTAATTATTTATCAGGTCAGGGTAAGGAACAGACCTTTAATTACTTTTACAGGATTTATTTCAGGGACAAAGGAAACAAAAGCATATCTGATTTCGATGTAACCGGGCTTCTCTCTCCCCGGGCACTCCTGCGCCGGCAGAGAAACGGAATTCCGGTTCCCGACTACAGGGATTTACCGGTAAATAAAGAGTATCTTGATGAAATTTCATCGCTGGGCTTAACTTTCCATTGCACCTCGCGATGGATGAATACCGCGCTGTTTAAGACAGTTACCCCTGCCGAAATAAGCAATCTGCTAGCCTTGCCATTTATAAGCGAAGTTAAAACTGTCAGGACAACTATTGAAAAAAAATCTCAATCAGACAAGCTTTCTTTTACTGTTTATCAATCAGGTTTGTCTGTTTATAACAATCCTGTTGATCAGTTAAACGGATTGTTAATTCACGATTCAGGATTTACCGGCGGAGGAATACTAATTGCAGTGATGGATGGTGGTTTTTACAATGCTGAGAAGGTCTCATCACTTGCTTCACTACGCGGGAGAAACGGGATAACCGCTACATACGATTTCGTTGCAAAAAACAAAAATGTTTATGATTACCATAATCATGGCACTGCTGTTCTGTCAGTACTGGCTGGGATAATTTCCGGATCTATTGAAGGGAGCGCACCGGGATCCGATTTTTTGCTGTTACGAACTGAAGATGACGAGTCTGAATTTCCTGTCGAAGAGGATTTCTGGGCAGCAGGTGCGGAATTTGCCGATAGTTCAGGTGCCGATATAATTTCCTCTTCCATTGGTTATTTTAACTTTGATGATCCGTCGATGAATTATAAATATTCAGATATGGATGGTAACAGGACATTTGTAACAAAAGCCGCTGATATTGCTGCATCAAAAGGAATAATTGTGGTCAGCAGTGCAGGAAATGAAAGGGGAAACGACTGGAAGAGTATTATTGCCCCTTCAGACGGGGACTCTGTGTTAGCTGTCGGAGCAATTGACGTAGATAAAACAATCTCTTCTTTCTCTTCCTCCGGTCCGTCATTTGATAACAGGATTAAACCTGATGTAGTAGCTCAGGGAGTAGGCGTACCGGTACAGATGAACACAGAAATTGTCGGGAGTGCAAACGGGACCTCTTTTTCCTGTCCTGTAATCAGCGGGATGTGCGCCTGTATTATGCAGGCCGTACCGGATGCAACCAGCAATGAAATTTTGTCTGCAATTTTATCTGCTTCCGACCGGTTTCTTCATCCGGATTCTCTTTATGGATATGGAATCCCCGATATGACTGAAGCATTGAGCAACCTACAGAAGAAATATATCCTGACTACCGGAAAAGGCATTGTCGCCGGACCAAACCCATTACGGAATATTCTTACAATTTATTTCAATGATAGTCCGGGTTGGCTCAGGATTGAGATTCTGAATATTTCCGGCGCCCTTATCTTAAAAAGGAACTACCGTAATTATGTCAGCCGTTCGATAGTGTTGGATGATTTTCAGAACCTGGCAGATGGCTTATATTTTATCAGACTTTATACTGCAAATGGCACCTATGTTCACAAAGTAATAAAGGTCGGGAACAGGTGATGAAAGAAAAACTGACATTAACAGAATTACAGCTTTTAATTAAGGATTCCATTTATCTTTCGGTCCCGGGATTCTACTGGGTTATTGCCGAAATCGCCGAAATTAAGGTAAATTATGCCGGACACTGTTACCTCGAACTCATTGAAAAACATCCTGATGAGCAAAATATAAGAGCCCGGATAAAAGCGGTTATATGGGGTAGCCGTTACGTATTCCTTAAATCATTTTTTGAGAATTTTACCGGTGAATCGCTGAGGGCAGGTCTCAAAGTCCTTGTTAAAGCTAAAATAGAGTATCATGAGATTTATGGGCTAAGTCTGGTAATAACAGATTTTGATCCTTCATTTACTATCGGCGAAATGGCGGTGAAGCGTCAGCAGATTCTAAAAAAGCTTGAAGATGAGGGTGTTCTGACAATGAATAAAGAGCTTGATTTTCCGGTTGTTCCACAGAGAGTTGCGGTAATATCCTCAAAGAATGCTGCCGGATATACAGATTTTATTAACCATCTTACCGGGAATAGTTACGGGTATAAATTCTATACATGCCTCATCGAAACCACTATGCAGGGAAATGAAACAGAATCAGGAGTTATTAAAGCTTTTGACAAAATTGCTTCAAATATCGGGGTTTTCGACGTGGTAGTAATTATAAGAGGCGGAGGCTCCCAAACTGATCTCAGCTGGTTTGATAATTACAAAATAGCCTATTATATTACTCAGTTTCCAATACCTGTTATTACCGGTATCGGTCACGAAAAAGATCTATCCGTAACTGATATTGTTGCATATCAGTCGCTTAAAACTCCTACAGCCGTTGCTGATTATCTTATTGACTATATGACCAAAGCTGAAGAAATGCTAATGGAACTTGGTTCTGAAATTGTCGGGAAAACAAGACTGATCTTTGAAGAAATCAATCAGCAGATTAACAGTTTCAGACTGAAGCTTGTGCCCCTTGCAAGACTAATGATCTCGGAAATCAAGGAAGAATTATCAGGAGCAATCCTTGATATGATAAATATCGGGAAAGGATATATACTGAGGGCAGGAGTTCTGCCTTCAAATCAGAAATCAAGACTGGTCCATGCGGTAAGATCATTTCTGTCAATGAATGAATCGGAAATCGTAAGAAAAAGACAAAACCTTTTCACAGCTTCGGGGAATCTTTTAGGAAGTATAACCAGCAGAATCATGCAAGCTGAAAACTCGTTGAAAATTCTCGATCCGGTAAATGTATTAAAACGTGGTTATACAATTACCTCTTACAACGGGCAGATAATAAAATCCGCTGGAAACTTGAAAGAGGAAGACATTATTGTAACGCGGTTTGTTGACGGAATGGTCAGAAGTAAAGTTGTTGATAAGAAGACAGGGGGAAATGGATAATGAGAGAATGGGGGAAAGGGAGAATAGGGGAAAGTAATAGGGAAAACCAAGAGGGTAAATAAAAAAGTGAGGGTTCTAAATATTTTAAATAAGACAAAAAATGGCAAAAAAAGAATTTTCATTCAATGATGCAGTAAATGAGATAGAAAAAATATTACGGAATATTGAAAGCGGTAACCTTGATATAGACAAATTATCATCTGAAGTAAAACGGGCTTCCGAATTAATAAGACAATGCCAGAAAAGGCTTAAGTCAACTGAAGAGGAAATAGATACAATTTTCAAGGAGCTTGGTTAAAAATAAATCAGGACCGAAGCCCTGATTTACTACCTTACTACCCTAAACCTAAATCCATGAAAAAAAAATCCCGTAACACTATGGTTACTTTTATTAAATATATAACGTATAGAACATAGGTAATGTTTCATTTTCCCTGCTCTTTTTTTAAACAAAATAAAATTTATTTATTAACAATTCCATTTTCTACGCCAAGGACATCCTTAAAGGCCTTAACGAAGGCATCTTTTGGCAGTGCACCCATTGCCATCTGCGGTTGACCTTCCAAAGGAACAAACAGGATTGAAGGAATACTTCTGATCCCGAAGATTGAAGCGAGCTCCTGTTCTTTTTCAGTGTCTACCTTATAAACATCGAGTTTACCGTTAAAATCACCGGAAAGTTCTTCCAGAATCGGCGCCACCATTTTACAGGGTCCGCACCAGTCTGCATAGAAGTCAATTACACATGGCTTGCCCCCTTCAAACTTCCATTCTTTATTAGCTTCGTAATTAAATACTTTGCTTAAAAACGACTCTTTTGTTAAATGCTCTACCATAATATTTGCTTTATTTTAATATTCAAAACTGCATTTATCTAAACTCATAGCAATGATTATACCACTGAAGTAACATTTTCTTAATTTACTTATAATTGCTTATTAATTGTAACTTTGTCATGAATATTTTAACACATTGTCATATCTATATATGAATATATGTCTTAATGACAAGATTTTTGAAATCCTCTCGGAAGTAGTCAGTTCAGAAAATGTGAAAGCCTGGGTCATCGGGGGTTACGTCAGAGATTTTTTACTAAAAAGAGATCACAAAGATAAAGATATCGACATTGTTGTTATTGGGAATGGCATTGACGTTGCAAAAAAAGCAGCAAAAAGATTATCGCCAGGCACTAAAGTAAGTGTATTTAAGACCTTCGGGACAGCAATGTTCAGGTACAGCGATTTTGAGATAGAATTTGTAGGCGCCAGGAAAGAATCCTATAACAGGGATTCGCGAAAACCGTTGGTTGAACCGGGAACTCTTGAGGATGATCAGAAAAGAAGAGATTTCACAATCAATGCCCTGGCAATCAGTTTAAACAAGGAGACTTTCGGCGAGTTTACAGATCCTTTCGGCGGAGAAGAAGATCTTAAAAACAGGATACTAAAAACACCACTGGATCCGGGTATAACATTTTCTGATGATCCGCTGAGAATGATGCGGGCTGTAAGATTTTCTACCCAGCTGAACTTTTCAATAGCTGATGAAACCCTAAAGTCAGTAACTGAAAATGCAAAACGGATCACTATTGTTTCACCTGAAAGAATAGTTGGTGAACTGAATAAAATAATAATGTGTGAACATCCTTCAAGGGGATTTGTACTTCTTGAAAAGACCGGGTTATTAAAGCTTATCTTCCCGGAGCTTGATAACCTGAAAGGTGTTGAAAAAATAGACGGGAAAGCACACAAGGATAATTTTCTTCATTCCCTGAAAGTGCTTGACAACATCAGCAGGAAAACAGATAATATGTGGCTAAGGTGGGCAGCCCTGTTGCACGACATAGCCAAACCGGTTACCAGGAAATATGTACCGGATTCAGGCTGGTCATTTCATGGCCATGAATTTATCGGAGGAAAGATGATCCCCGATATTTTCAGGAAACTTAAGCTCCCGATGAACGACAGAATGAAATATGTCCGGAAACTCATTGACCTGCATCTCCGGCCAATAGCATTATCGCAGGAGATCGTGACAGATTCTGCAGTAAGACGGCTTTTATTTGAAGCCGGTAACGATATTGATGACCTGATGATGTTATGCGAAGCCGACATTACTTCAAAAAATGAGGCCACCAAGACCAGGCATCTTCAAAACTTTAAGCTGGTAAGGCGCAAGCTGATTGAAATTGAAGAAAAAGACGCTTTAAGAAACTTTCAGCCCCCTGTTGATGGCAGTGAAATAATCAGAACATTCGGCATCAAACCAGGAAAAGAGGTTGGGCTGATCAAAAATGCTATCAGGGAAGCCATTCTCGATGGAGTCATTCCCAACGAGCATAAAGCAGCCATAGAACTGATGCTCAAAAAGGGCAGTGAACTTGGACTGTCGCCTTTAAATGAATCATCTTAAAACCAGATCCAATAATACCGGAAGATGATCGCTGAAACCACCCTGGTACCGGTATCCCCTGTACGTTGAAAATGGAGATAATCCCGGAAATTTAGGATCATCCATTAGAAGGAAGTCAGGTTTGAATATTCTGAATCCATTGATATCAGCCGTAAAACCTTCATGGCATCTTAAAAGCCACTCCGACACTATTACCTGATCGATGAGTTCCCACGTCCCTGAATATTTATAAGTGCCCGAACCTTTCTGCTGATCAGTATCTGCAAGATTAATAAGCTTAACCGCTCTGGTTTTGCCATTTTCGGGATCAGGATTAATGAGATCCTCGATTACATTGTCATCCGGAGTGCAATTGAAATCACCCAGAATTATGATCTTTGAACGACCTGAATTTGTCCTGCCAAGCGAATCTGCGGCATCTCTTACCATCCTGCCTATATCGGTCCTGACAGTTTCACCTGCAAGTACCCCTCCCCTTCTTGAAGGCCAGTGATTAACAATAATGTGAAATGTATCACCCAGAATTGAACACTTTGCATATAACACATATCTGGTACGAAAACCAGCCCTATTAACCTTGTCAGGTATCCACGATCTTGTATCAATAATCTTCACAAGATCTTTCCTGTAAATAAGACATACATCAATTCC
>CAYPKL010000013.1:0-4184 GCA_964411285.1 uncultured Rikenellaceae bacterium | reverse complement strand
ACTTTGACTTCTCATTATTTACCTGTATAATGAGGAAATAGACTCCCGGAGAAAAACCGGACATATCAAAAGTAGTGATCTGGGGAACTTTTGTCCTTGTGATTATCTGCCGTCCTCCCTGATCAATAAGATAAAAACCTGCATTCAGATTTTCATCATATCCGGTTATCTCAATCGTCAACTGGCTTTTTACCGGATTTGGATAGATAAGGATCTCCTTCTCTCCAACCTGGTCAGAGAATTCTTCCTGGGAGTTTTTGTCTTCGATGATTCCTGATTCGGATTTAAGGCCGATTGTTTTCCTGGAGGTACGATTACCCGAGGCATCGTACCAGAACTTTTGTGACTGACCGAAAAGGGGCAGACATAATGTCGAAAACAGGATAAACATTAATAGTTGTTTCATGTGAAATTAAATTATTATATTGTTGATAACTAAGCGGTTCACATGGAACCCACATGAATTCAATATTTTTCATGTTTATTTGTGATTTTAAATCATGTGGGTTTCATAGAGATTTATAAGTATTAATAGTGCTAATTTTTCACATCAGACTCCGAGCTTACCAGTATTAATTAAAAATTGATAATAGAAATCCAGCAATAATTATTTTATAGTTCCTTTAATTTTGCAATAACTTAATGTTTAAAATTTGTGAAGTCAATAATTACCTCCTCCTGTATTTAAACCAAAAAAATAAATCACCTTTTTATGTTACATGTCAGAAACACCACTTTTGTGAGATAGTTTTTTAAAGTTTTTTTCAAATAAAAATTATTTTCTTTGAGCCGGAGTAAAAATCTGTGATAAGAAGTATTTGCTTTGCGGATTTTTGGTATTTCAGAAAGCGGTTAGGAACCTCTCTTTCGTATAATCCGGAGAACAAAGACGGAAAACCGGAGACCGGAGACCGAGAGGACCGAAGGAAATATTGATACCGGAAATAGATGAATTGATGAAACCGCTCCGCGGATCATGTTCCTTATTATGACCTATTACCAGCATTGATGTAATCCCTCCAGGATTGTTGTGGCTTATTAACTTTTTGTTGATATCAATTGTTGAATACATGTTAGTATCTCCATTATTTGAGCTTTCGGGATATTGTTAATAACGTATATTCTGATATGTTCCGGTTTGTTTATATATATTTATGACTTTATAATGATCGCCATGCTAAGATCATTCCTGTACCATAACCTAATTGAAGCCGGGTGCGATGAAGCCGGACGAGGCTGCCTGGCCGGTCCTGTTGTTGCTGCTGCCGTCATTCTGCCTAAAAATTTTAAAGATGAAATTCTTAACGATTCCAAAAAGCTGACTGCAAAGCAACGTGAAAAACTCAGACAGGAGATAATTGAAACGGCAATTGCCTGGAACGTGGCTTTTGTCGGAAATGAAGAAATTGATGAGATAAATATCCTCAGGGCATCGATAAAAGCTATGCACCTTGCAATTGACGGTCTCAAAAAAAAGCCGCAGTTCCTGCTTATCGACGGCAACCGTTTTTTTCCCTACAAAGAGATTGAGCATAAGACTATCATAAAGGGTGACGGCCTGTTTTTATCCATAGCAGCTGCTTCAGTCCTTGCAAAAACATTCCGTGACGAATACATGCAAAAAATCGATTCCGAATATCCGGTCTATGGCTGGAACAAAAATAAAGGATATCCCACCCGCTTTCACAGGGAAGCAATATTCAAGCACGGGATATCAACTTATCACAGGAAATCATTCTGTCTTACCAACACACAGCTGTCAATAGAATTCTGATGAAGCTTTCTTATTAAAAGCTATATTTGCCGTTTGTTCTATTCCAAACAAATTTAAAATACAAATATTTACCAATGAAGAGATTTTTTTCAGTACTGATCATTATTGTTATAAGTCTGGGTTTCAGGGCAGAGGCAGATGAAGGAATGTGGCTCCTGCCGCTTATTGAAAAGCTCAATATAGGAAAAATGAAGGAGCTGGGACTGAAGCTCTCAGCAGAGGATATTTACAGCCTCAACAAGGCCAGTATCAAAGATGCGATAGTAATTTTCGGGAGCGGATGCACGGGTGAAATAGTTTCATCGCAGGGTCTGATTCTTACGAATCATCACTGCGGATATAACGAGATACAGAATCACAGCTCCGTTGACCATGATTATCTGAAGGATGGGTACTGGGCAATGACTAAAGAGCAGGAGCTTCCAAACCCTGACCTTTCAGTGACATTCCTTATAAGCATTGAAGATGTCACTGACCGGGTACTTGAAGATGTTAAACCGGGAATGAACGAACAGGAAAGGAACTCAGTGATAAATAATGCCCGTTCATCAATAGAGAGAAAAGCCGGTGAAGGAAACAATTACAGGACCACAGTCTCCACATTTTATGGAGGCAATTTCTACTACCTTCTTGTTTATGAAAGATATACCGATGTCAGGTTTGTCGGAGCGCCTCCCTCATCGATAGGAAATTTCGGATTCGACACCGACAACTGGGAATGGCCCCGTCATACAGGCGATTTCAGTGTTTTCAGGGTCTACTCGGGTCCTGACGGAAAACCTGCACCCTACTCAAAGGATAATATTCCACTCAAACCAAGGTACTGGCTTCCTGTTTCTTTAAAAGATCTGAACAAAGGTGATTTTGCAATGATCCTGGGTTATTCCGGCCAAACGCAACGGTACGCCACATCGTATGAAGTGGATGAACTCCTGAAAATCACAAACCCCAACAGGATAAAAATAAGAGGTACAATCCTGGAGATACTGATGGCTGATATGCAGTCGGACCGGAGAATAAATATCCAGTATGCATCCAAATACTCGACTTCTTCCAACTACTGGAAATATTCCATCGGGCAGAAAGCTGGTCTCGAAAAGCTTAACGTTAAATGGGAAAAGCAGCAGATCGAAGATCAGTTCAACGGTTGGATCGCTGCGGATCCTGAGCTGACAGCAAAATACGGTGAGGCCCTGAATCTTATTAAAACCGCGGTGGAAGGCAGGTCGGAATATGCTAATGCTCAGCAATATGTCAGCGAGTGTTTTCTCCAGGGATGCGAACTTATCGGACTGAGTTATACCGTTTCATTAATGAACAGCGCACTGAAATCGGGGGATACTGAAAAAATATCAGCAATAGCTTCCAGAATAAAGAACATTACCGATGCATTCTATAAGGATTATAATCCACCCACCGACAAAAAAGTTACTCTGGCAATGCTGGACCTTTACAGAAAAGAGGTGCCGGCAAAGTTCCATCCCGATTTCTTTACCAGCATTATTGACAAAAAATTCAAAGGGAATATTGACAAATTTGTTGAAGATATCTTTACACGGTCAATATTTGCAAGTGAAGAAAAAATGAATTCATTTCTGAACAAACCTGTTCTTAAAACACTTGAAAATGACCCCGTATATCTTATGTCAGCATCAGTCAGCAAAATCAGCTACGAGATCTCGAAGGGGCTGAGTCAGTTTGACGGTGACCTTGCAACCGGAAGAAGATTATGGATAGCAGCTCTACTGGAGATGACCCCAGAAAAAAGCCTGTATCCCGATGCCAATTCTACAATGCGTTTGTCATATGGGACGATTCAGGATTACGATCCTAAAGATGCGGTGACCTATAAGTACTATACTACCCTTCAGGGAGTTGTTGACAAATATAAACCCGGAGATTATGAATTTGATCTGCCTCAGAGACTGATTGATCTGAATAATAAAAAGGAATATGGGAAATATGGTTCTCCGAAAGGTTTTATGCCAGTATGTTTCCTTACCACAAACGATATAACCGGCGGTAATTCCGGGAGTCCGGTGTTGAATGGCCACGGTGAGCTTATAGGAGTGGCTTTTGACGGCAACTGGGAAGCAATGAGTGGCGACATTGCATTTGAGCCTGAATTACAGAGGACTATCGTTGCAGACATAAGGTATGTTCTTTGGGTTATTGATATTTATGCAGGAGCCGGACATCTGGTTGATGAGATGACCCTGGTAAGGTAAGGCCTCTTTTTTCTAATGATTTTACCTTCGTGCTACTTTGTTTTGAACTTTGTGATCCTTAGTGGTTAAGGCACTTAAAATTTACCACTAAGGTGCTCTAAGGTTTATACAAAGGTTTCCAAAGGACTTTCTCATCACAACAAACCGGGTGAAGAAATAAATATTTTTTATAGCTACCTTTG
>CAYPKL010000012.1:0-3636 GCA_964411285.1 uncultured Rikenellaceae bacterium | reverse complement strand
CAGGTCGCTTTTATTTACTACTGCAATTATTTTTGAATTCTCACACCAGAAAAGAACTCCTGCGTCACCGTTTCCCAGTGGAATTCCCTGCAAAGGATCAACCGGAGGACTAAGATAGACAAGATCATATTGGGAGATCCGGCCAGGCCATGAAATATTCCATGTCGCCATTTGGGGATCAAAAGATGACCGGATATCGTTTTTCGCGCTTTTCTGGCTTAATCCGTCAGCCGGATTTAAAATAAGGAATACAGCTAATGTTAAAGTGAAATTCTTAAGCACCTCCAGAATATTTATAATAAATCAAAAATACAGATTGATTTGAAAATGACAAACTAGTGTAAATTTAAATCTATTATGTCGCTATTAGGATTATTTCGGATTTCGGATCTTCGATTTCGGATTTTCAAATCCGCAATCCACGATCCGCAATCCGCAATATTTTAAACGATTATATATTCTTTCTTTTAAGATTATTCGTCAATTTATAATTAACATAACATTAGTTTCCGTGAATGGGGAAAAATAAAAACAGTAGAAAACCGCAACTGGAAAGAGAAAAGGTGAAACTATATCTTAGTAAAGAAAATTCAATCCGATATATGTTCCTCTTATACCATCGCGGGGATCAGCGGCCCAACCGTAGTCCATTGTTATTACAAAGTTGTCATTTATTGCAAAGTGTGCTCCCCCACCGTAAGTAACATGCATTTTCTCCCTTTCTCCCTTCGCCAGCCAGGCGGTGGCATCAGGATCAGCAGATTCCTGCAGCCTGTATTTTCCCGTTATCATTCCTGCGTCAACAAACCCCGCAAGCGCAGCGTAGAAGTTCTGGTTCAGGATGATAGCCCTGAAAACCTTCCACCTTATTTCAGCATTTCCATAAACAAAATCTTCACCCACAACCCTGTTTCTTAATATCCCTCTGATTGTTTTAGCTCCCCCCAATCCACTTAGCGTAAGCTGTGGAGATGAGTTGAAAACCAATGGCAGCATATAAAACGGCATCTCCCCAAAAAGTTTTGCCTGGTAAGAGAGCCTGTAGGCAAAGTTTACTCTCTTTGGAATCAGGGTGAAGTATTGCCGGTGAGTTAATGCAATGCGTGCGTAACTATATCCATCGCTGAGAAACCCGGGTGCCAAAAGAAATTGCATTTCAGTCCATAACCCGGTCATCGGATTTGGTTCATTATCGCGGGTATCATATTTTGCTCCGATTTTAAAAACACCTGTTTGTCCTCCATTTGCCTGGTCGTGTGGGATCAAGCCCCATCTAATGAAATCTCCATACAGACCCCCTCCGGTGGAAGGAAGAAAATCTGCCGGATTTCTTCCTTCATTTAGGTTATTAATATCAACAGTATCAAGTTTGTTATTGAAGTACTCAAAACCACCGAACCATTTAAGGTTATCACCCTTCAGCCTGCCAATAAACTCAAGCCTCGATTTGATAAGGGCACGTTCCATACGGTAAAATACAGCGGACCGGTATAAAGGATCAGATGAAGAAGTAAACCTTGAATCATATAATGCATTGTAGCCATTGAATCCGTAAAAATCAAGTACTTTTTCGGTAAGGTAACTTGCCTCAGCCATAATGCGAATGCCGGGAATGAGGTTTCGGGTGTCGTAAGTGAGCTGGTTTACACCTGATCCTCTGGTTGTACGCGACCACTCAAAATGGAAGCTCTGGTTATATGCCGGATAACCGCTTCCATCCCCGTAGTCGAATAGTTTTAAAATCCCGCCATATTTGACACCGGTGTTTGAGTCGTACCCGAAAGCCGGGAAGAAGCCAAAAGACCAGCCCTTTTTCATTTTTTCCTTTGCCTTCTCCTGGCCGCAAATTAAATTGCCGGCATAAAACAGTATAAACAGAATTAAAAAAAGTGTCCTTTTCATCAAAGATCCCGTGATTATGTTTACCGGGCAATTTAATAATAATATCAAATCAATATTCCTTCGCCTTTAAGAAGCGAACCTTAGGCAGGCTGAATAATTCGATGGAGTTTTTCCGGTTATTCAGGAAAACATTCATTAAGTTTGATGAGATTCATTTTAAATTATTTGAAAGGAACCTATCAATTTGTTTGCATCTTAAAATCTTCGGAATACATATTTAGAAAACAAACCTGAAACACACTGTAATTTCAATGAAACCATTAAAAATTCAAAGAGCCCTTATTATCATCCTGGCATTGATGACAACCTCAATGCATTTAAAATCTCAAACCAATTTCATCTGGGGAAAACAGTTTGGGTCCGACAAGGAGGAATATGCTATGAACCACCTAATTGACCAAAACGGGAATATATATGTGGCTGGCAAAACATCAGGGATAATGGATGGTAAAAACTATGGCAGAAACGATGGATTTCTTACCAAAATTGACAGTTTGGGCAATACGATATGGACAAGGCAGTTTGGATCAGATGAAGAAGAAGATATACTATGGTCGGCAGTTGATAATGCAGGTTGCATTTATATTACAGGGTCAACTTCAGGAATTCTTAACAACAAAAAGTTTGGTAAAGAGGACATTTTTGTTGTCAAATATAATCCTCAGGGAGAAATGGAATGGGTGAGGCAATTTGGAACTGACAGTACCGATATAGCCAGGGGCATATCTGCAGACAATAAGGGATTTATTTATGTAACCGGAGAAACTGGAGGGAAACTGGGACAAAACTCCTATGGTAAAACAGATTGTTTCATTATGAAATTAGATATTGCAGGCAATCAATTATTCATTTCTCAATTTGGTACACCGGCTGATGATTGCAGTTACGCTATAACTGAAGGTATTGATTCTGATATTTATATTTGCGGAACCACATGGGGTGACATGGCAGGTAAAAATAAAGGGGTTTTTGACGGATTCACCGGTCAGTTCAATGAAAAAGGGGATATTATTAAATATAATCAGTTTGGAAGTGAAGGATTTGACATTGCAATGATCATACGTGTCGATAATGAGAAAAACATATATATAGGAGGCTCAACATCGGGAAATTTTGGTTGTCAGCAGATTGGAGAAGGAGATTGTTTTTTGTTGAAAATCAATGAAAAAGGAGACATTTTATGGAACAATCAGTTTGGTACAAAAAATCATGATGGAGTCCGTGGAATCGACTTTAGCTGTAAAATGCCGTACAACATAGTGATAAGCGGTATCCTAAATCTCCCTCCCGCACAAGGATTTATCCGTATGTATAAAAAAGATGGTAATTTTTTATGGGAAAGAAAATTTACTGCAGCAGGAAAAAACCTTGGAACTTCCGGTAAGGATGTAAGTTTTGATATGAAAGGTAATTTATATCATATCGGACTTACCGGGGCTAACCTGTTTGGTACTTTAATTGGCGTATCGGATGTTTATCTGGTTAAACTTGGATTGGATCAGTAACGACAGTTATGATTATTTCTGTGATTATGCTGCTATTATACAAGTAGTTGAAATCAGGTGAACTGAGAATAATAATTTTGCCACCCGGTTCAGAAGATTATAAAATAAATATTTGATGTAAATTTGCAGCCTCAAGATCGTTGTTTTTATCCATAAAATTGAAAATAATGAAAAAAGCAGAAGTTAAAAAAAGCAGCAAACCGAAGGGAACAACAAAGAGCGTTAAAAC
>CAYPKL010000011.1:0-3788 GCA_964411285.1 uncultured Rikenellaceae bacterium | reverse complement strand
ATTATTTCAGTTAACCCGGTGCCTTTCAAAATCATTATGCTAAAAATCATTATGCTAAACCATTTAAAAAAAAGGGGCTTTAAAAAGCCCCAATAATTATAAATCAGAACCAATGGTTTGCTATTTCGTATTCAATGTCTGATGATAATCAGCTAATATTTTGACTGTAAGCGGCTTATAATAAAGCCAGTAGAACCTTCTTGCATCCTCAGGCTTATCTGAATACAGGAGTCCCTTAAGTTTATCAAATCCTTTAAGTCGCGAAGACCAATACCTTACTTTATTAGCGGCAAAATCACCTGCAAAATAATATGTTCGCTGATTGACAGGTTCCTGAATCACAGCAGGAAAATCTTTTGAAAGACTGTTACCCGCTAACAAAGTATCGCCCAAAGCAGTTGTTTCAAAATGGAACTTTGAAATTATGTTGCTTTGAAGTGGATCAATGATATCAAAGCTGTTTTTAAAGGTAACTGATGAAGGCACACCGTATTTGGTGCAGTTTGTATCATCCGTAATGATTTGAGGCAATGCACTTTTCAGATGAGTTCCCTCTTCAAGAACAATAATATTCTTCTCAGTCAGAAGAACTATTCCTGCTTTGGTAAATGTCCAGGGCTTTCTGTATTGTTTACGGTACATTGCTGTCATCCATACAGGAAAATCCTTAGCAGTTGTGTCAAGCTTTTCGTAATAACTACCTGTCCAGCCGGTAGAAGTAATTCCCAGTTTTTCCTGAGTCCTGTAGGATTCAAAAGCAGCGGTCGGGTAATCGAATGAATTATATTCCAGAATAATCAGCTTATTTCTGTTTTTCATTTCATTTATAAGCAGATAATCGGTATTGTTCAGTCCGCCATATATTTTTCTTGACTTCCGGCTTTTATTTACCCCGGCAAACCAATCATTGAAGAAAATCCCATAAGTATCCGCAATATACAGAGCATCAACTTTTTCAGGAAGGTCTATCATATCGGAAAGATGGTATTCCTTTTTGATGCTCCCTCTTTCTTTCAGCGGTCTTGTGGGTGAAAAGCCATAATAATCCTTTTTAAAGGAATAGCTACTCTTTTTTCCTTTTTTTACGTACCTTTCGTTAGTAAGGATCCATGATAATGATTTGTGATTCAGTCGTTCAAGAGTAGGAACAGTTTTATCAAGAATGACGATGTCAAGTGGTTTCTTTTCCTGAAAATACCAGCGCACCAGGCTGATAAATGGCAGGAGCAGAATTATTACCAGAACAATAATTGTTATCAGGAGAGGCTTTTTCATATTTAATAAATATCTGAAAAGATTCAAATACTCAATTAATTAATCTTAATATTAACCAGAGCTTTAGAAATAACTGTTAAAAGTATCAATTTATTTTTTACGGAGGTAAATATTTTTTCTCAAAATAGCAAAAATTAGTAAATCGGGGTGGTTAATAACCGCACGCCGAATTATTACCCCTGATGTCAGCCCCTGCTTTTTTTCTTCCGTCAGGGAGTATCATTATAGCATTTACCCTTCCAAGTGATGACCTTACCTTAAGTGAATGTCCCATTTTTTCAAGGCTGGAAATGGTTGCTGAATCGATCGAATTTTTTTCATAACTTATATAATCGGGAAGCCACTGATGATGGAATCTTCCGGCATCAACAGCCTGGCCTATATCCATGCCAAAGTCGACAACGTTTATTACAACCTGAAGTACTGTTGTGGGTATTGTCGAACCGCCCGGTGAACCGCATACCAAAAACAGTTTTCCGTTTTTTTCAATAATTACCGGGGTCATTGAACTCAGCATCCTTTTGCCGGAACTTATTGAGTTGGCTTCGCCGCCAACCAGACCATACATATTCGGGACGCCGGGTTTGAGTGAAAAATCATCCATCTCGTTATTCAAAAGGAAACCGGCGCCATCAACAACAATTCCGCTGCCAAAAGTCCCGTTAAGTGTTGTGGTAGCTGAAACAGATCCTCCCATACGGTCTACAACCGAAAAGTGCGTTGTCTCTTCGCTTTCATCCGTAAAAGGGTCTCCATGTTCAATTTTCGAAAACGGAGTAGCCGAATTTTCATCAAAATCAATCATTCGGTTAAGTAAATAACCTGAGTCCAATAATCTTTCAACCTTTATTTCGTTGAAATCAGGATCACCAAGATATTCGGAGCGATCTGCAAAAGCTCTTTTCTCAGCCTCTGCAATCAGGTGAATTGACTTCCAGGAATGGAATCCCATTGTATTCAGAGGATAAGGTTCCAGCATGCCAAGAATCTGCAGCAGCACCATTCCTCCACCTGAAGGAAGGGAAGCAGAAGTGATTCTGTAACCCCTGTAAATTGAAGTAACTGGTTCTCTGAAAACGGAATGGTAATCCGCAAGATCTTCCATGGTAATTATACCGTTTCCTCTTTTCATTTCATCTGTAATCATTCGGGCAGTGGCCCCTGAATAGAAGCCCTCCCTGCCATGGTCTCTTATCCTTTCAAGAGTTGCAGCAAGATCTGGCTGCCGGAGAGTATCTCCTGTTCTCCATGGAGTGCTTTTTACAAAAGAGGGAATAGATTTGTTTCCGGAGATAAAGTTATCCCGAAATTCGTTGAGATCTTCAGCCTGCCCTTCGGTCACCGGGAATCCTGTTCTTGCAAGATTAACAGAAGGTTGAATAACATCTTTAAATGGTAGCAATCCGTATTTTGAATGAATATTCAGCATTCCATCAACACTACCGGGAACACCTGAGGCGAGGTGTGTCTCAGTGCTTAGCCCGGGAATCACTTCTCCCTTTTCATCAAGATACATATTTCTGGCAGAATTCCCCGGTGATTTTTCACGGTAATCGATCAGGTCGGTTTTTCCGCCTGAGTCGCGGTAGATCATAAATCCGCCGCCGCCGATATTTCCTGCTTCAGGGTAACAGACCGCGAGGGCAAATGCCGTTGCTACGGCAGCATCTGCCGCATTACCGCCTTTTTTCAGAATTGCAACGCCAATCGCCGAACTTTCAGGATGTGCCGAGACTACCATTCCGCTGTCGGAAATCATATTACGGCTGCCGGATAAATCCTGCAATACATTCTTATTGTTATTATTACAACCAACCAGAGGTAAAAATAAAAGAACCTCAAGAATGAAATATCTTATCATAAATGGCTCATTATTTTGTTCATGACACAATTATAGTAATTTAATCAGAGTATTTAAGGACAATCTGTTCACAATGCAGGTTCAATAATTGTTTTTACTATTTTTACGCAAACATTTTAACATGCTGGCAAATCAACCACTGGCGGAAAGGTTAAGGCCCAGGGATCTTGATGAATTCTGCGGACAGGACCATTTGGTGGGCCAAAACGCTGTGCTGAGAAAGGTAATTGAAACAGGTAATGTTCCTTCTTTTATTCTTTGGGGTCCACCCGGCGTAGGAAAAACAACATTAGCCTGGATTATAGCAAATACCCTCAAAAGACCATTCTTTCATCTTAGCGCCGTGCACTCAGGAGTCAAAGATGTCAGGGAAACTATTGACAAGGCAAAAAAACAGCAATTTTTCGATCAGCCAAATCCAATTCTCTTCATTGATGAAATACACCGTTTCAGCAAGTCGCAGCAGGATTCGCTTCTAAGCGCTGTAGAACAAGGTATAATTACACTCATTGGAGCAACAACAGAAAATCCTTCATTTGAAGTCATCTCTCCCCTCCTTTCACGCTGCCAGGTATATACCATGCAGCCATTAAGTGAAAAGGAACTGATTCTCATTCTTAACCGGGCATTAAAGAAAGATATCTATCTTGCA
>CAYPKL010000010.1:0-3684 GCA_964411285.1 uncultured Rikenellaceae bacterium | reverse complement strand
GCGATTATGGATTATTCTCTTGATTATCTTGAATTTGCTGTCGGGATCAAACCTGATAAGCGTTTTGGCATGGATTATCCCATTGGTATAAATATGCAATCGCTTCTTGATGTATATCATTTGTCAATCAACCTGAAACTCGATTCCCTTACCAAAGAGGTTGAACCTGATGTAAATAAATTTTACGGGCTTCTCTATTCGAATAAATAAGATCTTATGCGGCTATACAGGCCCTTTTTATTGGGTGGCTGGATTTTCCCTGAAGCTGTTTTCAGGATAAGAACTGCAGAAAAAGTGGTATGTCTCACCTTTGATGACGGCCCTGACCCTGACTCAACACCAAAGATCCTGGATATCCTTGAAATTCATTCGGTTAAAGCTATGTTTTTTCTGAAGGGATTTAACGTTGAAAAACATCCTGATTTGAAAGATCTCATAATTTCCAGGGGACATGTTACAGGTAATCATGGATACAGACATCTCAGCGGATGGACAACATCGGTAAAAAAATATACTGAAAATGTTTCTCAGGCTGCAAAATTAACTTCCTCCTCATTTTTCCGGCCGCCTTACGGACATCTGGGTCTCTTGCAGTACCATAAACTTACCGGAATTTACAAGATAGTTTTCTGGGATATTATGCCGTATGATTTTGCCAGACGTAATTCAGGAGAAGAGTGTCTTAAAATCCTTAAGAAAAAGTTGCGGCCCGGATCTATAATTGTATTGCATGATCAGCCTGATTCATCTGTTTTTGATTTTCTTAATGAGTTTATCTCTTTTGCACTTAATGAGGGGTACTCATTTGTTACACTTGATTCAGGCAAGGAATAAGCATGCTTCGGTGAAGAGCCGGTCAAACCATCCATCCACTTTTCTTTTGTCAGGATTATCGAGAACAGGAAATGGATTTTCGTGCGAGTACTGGTATGGGAAATCCCACACTTCAACCTGACTACCTCTTGAGACCTCAGAGTAATTCAGTGTCCTCAGTATTCCTTCTGCAGGGATGACGGCATCTTTTAATAATGCAATTGACCTGACCTGGTCTTTTACTTTTCCAAGAATACTTTCCCTGAAGGATTTAAACCTGCTGAAATCAATCATCGATCTGAAAGCCATTCCAAGCTGGCTTTCACTAATGAAGCCATATATTGAAGTTTTCCTTTTAATCTCCTTTTCAAAATCATCCAGATAGAAACTGTAAATATTTTTAAAGGCAACGCTGTCCATTATAAGCTTTGAAGTGCCATGCATATTGCTGAATACTGATCCGCCGCAAAATAAGAAAAGCTTTGATGAGGAAAAGAGGTTTTCAGGATTTCCCATCATTAAGATCTGGGACAGGAAAGCTCCTATCGAATATGCAAAAATATTTACCCTGGAATTTTGGGGTATAACCTCATGTTCTCCGTTTTTAATCTGAGTCATCAGCTTTACAATATCAAAAGCAGTCTGGTAACCGGAATTGAAGAATCGCATAGGATCCTGTGAAAGCCTGTTACTTAAAGCTATATTGGCGAAGGTCGACATTTTAATATCGCCCAGGTTTTTTGTGCGTTCTTTGACGGAGTCTATCATAACACGGGGATCAATCCATGATGCTGGTGAACGGTTAATATGAAAAGAAATAGGGAACAGGATCACATAGCTTCCGGTATTCTGACACAGGTAATAGGCCCAGGTAAGGTATTTTACCCAGCTTCTTTCATTCAACCCGTGAAGAAGCAAAATAACTTTTTTGTTCTCCCTGGCGGGAGGGATGAAAACAGGGTAGGAAAAGCTTATATTTTCTGAAATCGACAGATCTTCTTTATTGCAAATTCTTTTTGGGTTATGCCCCGAAATAAATTCCAGGTTCCTGACACTTATTTCTGAATCAGGAATAAAAACTTCTCTGGCTCTGATGTCATAAATTGATTTAAGTTCAAGAAATTTTTTTGAATACTCCATTTTTACCTGTCGGGTTTATTTTTTATGTAAAGAAACTTCAGATCCCGGGCGGAGGCAAATAAATGGGGTTGATACAATCGGAATGGGATGTAAAATGAAAATAAGTGACGTAATATCAAATTCCGGGATGAAATTCAAAGACGGATTCCCACAAAAATTTTAAGAAATACCCTTATTACAGAAAAAAGTTAAATTTGTAAATGGTTTATAATCGTCTATGATCGACTTCCAAAAACCGATACCTTCTTATCTGAATGATAAAGACAACATCATCAGACTAATTTTATTTACATCCCTTTTTGCACTGGTATTTATAAATATCTATGCCCCTTTTGGAGCCGACAGATGGTTTAATCTTACAAAACTCCAATTTCTGACATTTTCAAGCCTGGTAATACTAGCGGGGGTTCTGATTGTGGTGCTAAGCAGAATTGTGATGTACCACTGGGGAAAAATTCACATTATTTACTTATGGCAATATTTTACGTGGATTGCAGTAGAAATAATGCTTATGGCTCTGTTTTATGCACTTTTTGAGAAGTTTATCCTGAAAGACACCAGGATATTTACCTACCTTGTTAAATTATCAGCACGTAATACAGCCCTGGTGCTTCTTATTCCATACTCTACAATGTGGCTTTATTTTTCGTGGCGCGATAAAAAAGCACAGATTGACAGAATGTCGGAAATGCAGGCTTTCTCAGACAACACCAGAGATATGATCCCTTTTTATGATGATAAATCAGTCCTTAAATTTTCAGTAAAAAAAGAGAATCTGTTATATCTGGAGTCGGCTGAGAACTATGTAAGTATCTGTTATCTAAATAAAGGAAGAATCTCAAAATACCTTCTCCGGGACACACTGAAAAAAATGGAAGAGATATTTTCCGGAACTGAAATTGTACGTTGCCACCGGTCATATATGATTAACTTTGATAAAGTTAAGGTAATAAGAAAGGAGAAGGATGGTCTGAAGCTTGAGCTTGATATTCCTACGGACCTCGATATTCCTGTTTCAAAAACATATGTTGATAATGTTATGCAGACTTTCTCAAAATTCAGCAGGATGACTGATAATTCGTAGGCGCAGGTTAATTTGGGATGGGCTTTTATTAATGAAGTATTGATTGGGAAGACATTTTGAGAATTTCGGATTTCGTATTGTCGATTTCGGATTTTAATTCCGAAGTCTCAAATCCGCAATCCGGGATAGTATTAATTTCGACACAGTAAACATAAACTTACAACCAGATAAATGAATATTTTGATACTAGGGTCCGGAGGCAGAGAACATGCTATTGCATGGAAACTTGCCAGTAGCAAAAAGGTCAGCCGGATTTATATTGCGCCTGGAAATGCCGGAACAAGTGAATACGGTACAAATCTTAGTATCAATATCGAAAATTTTGAAGAAGTTAAAAGGGCCGTTCTTGATAATAGCATAGGGATGGTTGTTGTTGGTCCGGAAGTGCCGCTTGTTGATGGTATCCATGATTTTTTTCTCAGCGATGAGGTTCTAAGAACTGTCCCGGTAATCGGACCGGTGAAAAAAGCCGCGATGCTTGAGGGGAGCAAGGATTTTGCCAAAGCTTTTCTTACCCGCCATAATATTCCTACAGCAAGATACAGAAGTTTCGTCAAGGCAAATTTAAAGGATGCAGGTGATTTTATAAGATCACTTGATCCTCCTTATGTGATAAAAGCTGATGGTCTTGCTGCCGGCAAAGGAGT
>CAYPKL010000009.1:0-11310 GCA_964411285.1 uncultured Rikenellaceae bacterium | reverse complement strand
GGTTTATGGAGGAGCAGGCTGCGGTAAAAAAGTAATGACAACATCCTCCTCACCGGGCATTAGTCTGAAGCAGGAGGGATAACTTATATAGCCGGCGCCGAACTGCCATGCCTGATTGTTAATG
The DNA here is from genome assembly GCA_964411285.1 of uncultured Rikenellaceae bacterium. Classification (GTDB taxonomy): domain Bacteria; phylum Bacteroidota; class Bacteroidia; order Bacteroidales; family VadinHA17; genus LD21. The sequence continues at coordinate 11,186 of CAYPKL010000009.1, read as the reverse complement.
TAGTCAGGGGAGGACCCGGTCTTGGAACTATCCAACCGGCTCAGTCAGACTATTTCCAGGCGGTTAAGGGAGGAGGACATGGCGACTATCACCTTATCGTTCTTGCACCGGCTTCAGTTCAGGAAATGGCTGACTTTGTAGGGCTGGGATTTGACCTTGCATTCAAATACAGGAATCCGGCAATGATTTTGTCTGACGGTGCAATTGGTCAGATGATGGAAAAAGTCTGGCTCGGACCTCAGCAGGAGAGATCAAAGGTAATCTATGAATGGGCAACAACCGGAAAGCCTCCTTCAAGAAAGAGGAATATTATTACTTCCCTTGAACTTGATCCAAACCGCCAGGAGATCTTTAATCAGAAACTTGTGGCAAAATATAATGAGATCAGGGAAAAAGAGGTCCGTTTTGAAGAGTTTAAATGCGAAGATGCTGAATATCTGTTAGTGGCTTATGGAACCAGCGCCAGAGTGTGTCAGAAATCAGTTGAGCTCGCCCGTCAACAGGGAATTAAAGCAGGCTTGTTACGGCCGATTACTCTTTTCCCGTTCCCTTCAAAGCAGCTAAATAAACTGGCCGATAAGGTTAAGCTGATGTTAGCTGTGGAAATGAGCGCCGGTCAGATGGTTGAAGATGTTCTGCTTTCAGTGAACGGAAAAGTCCCTGTTCATCATTACGGAAGAATGGGAGGTATGGTGCCGACACCTGATGAAGTTGTTGATAATCTTAAAGAAAGGATAATAGGAGGTTGATCTATGGAAGAAATTACCGGAATAAAAGAAATTATAAAAGCTGAAAATCTGGCTTATAAAAAGTCAGCCATTCTGACCGAAGATATTATGCACTATTGCCCTGGATGCGGTCATAGCACAGCTCATCGCATTCTGGCAGAAATAATAGAGGAGGAAGGAATTCAGCAGGATACAATAGGGGTATCGCCTGTGGGCTGCTCTGTATTTCTGTACAATTACCTTGATATTGACTGGCAGGAAGCTGCACATGGCCGTGCTCCGGCTCTTGCAACTGCGATAAAACGGCTTCTGCCTGACAAATTTGTTTTTACCTATCAGGGCGACGGCGATCTTGCCGCTATCGGTACTGCAGAAACAATCCATACCTGCAACAGGGGAGAAAATATTTTGATCATATTTATAAATAATGGAATTTACGGAATGACAGGTGGACAAATGGCGCCAACTACGCTGCCTGGCATGAAATCCTCAACCTCTCCTTATGGAAGGGATGTCAGAACAATGGGGAATCCACTGAAAATGACCGATATTGTGGCAACCCTTGAGGGTACTTATTATGTAACCAGGCAAAGCGTGCATACCCCTGCAAATGTGAGAAAAACAAAAAAAGCTTTACGTAAAGCTTTTCAGTACCAAAAACTTAATAAAGGGACTTGCTTTGTGGAAATAGTTTCGAACTGCCCTTCAGGCTGGAAAATGACACCAGTCCAGTCAAATAAATGGATGGAAGAAAACATGTTCCCATTTTATCCGCTGGGAGACCTTAAGACCCCTGATGAAAAAACCGGAGTAAATCAAAATATTCAGAAATGACAGAAGAAATATTAATTGCCGGATTCGGAGGACAGGGAGTTCTGTCGATGGGCAAAATAATGGCCTACTCAGGTGTTATGCAGGATATGGAAGTAAGCTGGATGCCGTCATATGGACCTGAAATGAGGGGAGGCACTGCCAATGTAATAGTAATTCTTAGCAGTGAGCGGATCAGTTCTCCGATAATCAGGCATTTTGACACAGCCATTATACTTAATCAGCAGTCGCTCGATAAATTTGAAGAGTCCGTTAAGCCAGGCGGTATTCTGATTTATGATGGAAACGGTATTACACGGCACCCGGAGAGGAAGGATATTTCAATTTACAGGGTGGATGCGGCTGAAGAGGCTTCAAAAATGAACAGTCCGAAAACCTTTAATATGATAGTTCTGGGAGGATTTCTTAAGATCAAACCGGTACTTAGTATTGAAAATGTGGTTAAAGGACTCAAAAAATCTCTTCCCGAAAGATATCATAGTATGATTCCCGAAAACGAAAAAGCACTGATAAAAGGGGCTGAAGTAATAAAAGAAATTCAGAAAGTCTGATTCAGATTTTTATCACGATTTATTATTGTATTACAATAAATAAGTACATGTAATACAATATATTTTGTACCTTAAACAATATCATGTTCCTGAGGAGCAGGTAATTTATCTTTCATAGAAGTGCATCTCCACGATATATTTCCATACCGCGGGATGGAGGAAATATGACAGGTTCTTCCCCCTTTTTATGCCATTTCTTATAAAAGTACCTGAAATGTCCATCAGAGGCGCTTTAACCCATTTTATTGTTGTTCTTGCAATAAGCTCATCGAGAAGTTCATTTTTCTTCTTAACTGTATCAGGACGGGGATAGACATAAAGAGGAAAACGGCTGACCAGATCAGCGGCGTTCTTCCATTTATGAAGAGTGTAGAGATTATCCTCACCCATCACCAGAACAAATTTATGTTGAGGGTACTTTTCAGTGAGCAGGGCCATCGTGTCAGTTGTATAAGAAGGAGATGGGCGGTTAAACTCAATGTCAGAAGGTTTAAGATCGTCATTTTCACCAATCGCCAGTTCAGTAAGATAAAGTCTGTGGCGGTCGGCAAGAAGGGTCTCTTTCTTTTTAAGAGGATTATGAGGGCTGACCACAAACCAAACCTGATCGAGATCGGTGAACTCTTTCATATAACCCGCAATAGCAAGATGCCCGATGTGAACCGGATTAAATGATCCGAAGAATAATCCTATTTTAGACATGCAGTTTTACTTTTTTAAAAAACGGTTAACCATTTCATAAACTTCACTCCGGGCGGTTTCGAGATTGTCATTAATTACTATCTGATCAAATTGATCTGCAAGCTTAATCTCCTCCAACGCTTTTTCCACCCTAACCTTAATTCTTGATTTTTCATCCGATCCTCTTGCTAAAAGCCTCTTTTCCAGCTCCTTTATTGATGGGGGCATAATAAAAATTGAAATTGCCCTTTTTCCGAAAATATTCTTCAGATTGATACCTCCCTTTACATCGACATCAAAAATTAAATTTTTCTTATGTGACAATACCCTTTCAATTTCACTTTTTAGAGTTCCGTAATAATTATCCTCATATACTTCCTCCCATTCCACAAATTCTTTTTTTTTGATTCTGGTTTTAAAATTATCCGTAGAAAGAAAGTAGTATTCTTTACCATGTGTTTCATTAGCTCTTGGTTTTCTGGTAGTTGCTGATACCGAGAATTCCAGGAGAAGATCCCTTGTGAGAAGATAACTGACAATTGATGTCTTGCCTGCTCCTGAGGGAGCTGAAATAATTACCAGCTTTCCGGTCATAAATTTTTTTTGCGAATTATAGTATATTATTGGTCTGTTCCTTGATCTTCTCAAGTTCATCCTTCATCATAACCACAAGCTTCTGGATTGAAGAGTCATTTGCTTTTGAACCGATTGTATTTATTTCACGGCCGATCTCCTGAGCAATAAAACTCAGTTTTTTCCCATTAGGCGCTTCAGAATCAACTGTCTGAGAAAAATATTCACAATGGTTTTTCAGCCTGACCTTTTCTTCATTGATATCGAATTTCTCAAGATAAAAGATAAGTTCCTGCTCGAACCGGTTTTTATCTAAATTTTCCGTCCCGATATTTTCCTTCAGAATCGACAAAAGCTTCTCTTTGACTTTTGTAATTCTGCCGGCTTCAAAGTCTTCTATTCTGTTAAGGGAATCAAGGATTTTCGAGAGACAAATTTTAATGTCAGTTTCTATTGATTTTCCCTCTTCAGTACGGTAACGGTCGAGAATCGTCATTGATTCAATGATCTGCTGTTTCACAATGGTCCACTCATCTTCCCCAAGTTCAGCCTTATCGGTTTTCATGGAATCGGGAAGTTTCATTATTGTCGACAGTAATTCATTGTCAGCATTAATATTCAGCTCCCGGGCAATCTCTTTAAGCTGATTATAGTAATTCTTTACAACAGATTTATTAATTATGGCCATCCCCTCATCGTCAAGTATATCAAAATAAATTGCCAGATCGATCTTTCCCCTGTCGAGTTTCTGACTGATCAGATTCCGGATTTCAGGTTCTTTTTCCTTATAAAGCCATGGCAGCTTGAGATTCAGGTCAAGCTGTTTGGAATTAAGCGATTTTATTTCTATTGTGATCTTTTTCCCGGTAGGTTCTGCCATGGCTTTCCCATAGCCTGTCATGGATTTTATCATCTGTGGTCAGGTTAGCTCCTAAAGTTATTAATAATCTCCGATTCTTCTTGAAAGGAAATCAGTTATCAAATATATTTAAATTACGATTAAATGCATCATGGCCTGATCTGACGAGGGAAAACTCTTAAGAAACGATTGGCAAATGTTAAAATGCTTATGTTGAAAAGCATGGCTAACAGCCGGATAATAAATTTGTTAAGCTGAAAAATGATTGGCAGGAGAAGCTCAAAATTATTCTTTTTGATATTTCTATATATCTTAACTTCGAAATTTAACGTTATGATTATATGGAATACCAGGGGAATTCAGGTTCTTTATCCGGACATTCTATAATACATAAGGAGAAAATTTTATTAAATAAAATCTTAATCTATGAATGGAAAAACTCTACTCCTTTTTTTTATAATAATAATATCAGGCTCTTTCAGTACCATCTTCTCACAAGGTTCAAATAATCAGCCGGGGTCAGATAAATTAAAATTGGATTCACTGAACGCCGGGAATTTGGTTGTAACCAGCCGGGAAAACAAAGAGATTAAATTGTCTCGTGATCAGGCAATTGAATTTCTTCAAAAAAGCTACCAGTCAAATGAATGGAAAAATATCCGTGATCCATTCAGGACAGCCATCGGGCAGGTGATATTTGAGGCTTCCCATAATCCTTTTGATTCTGCAAGTTTTTTTTTAAAAGAGTACCCTTATGATTCGATAAAGGTTGCATGGGATGAATTTTATATCTGGGAACCTGTTCGGCTTAAGATTCCGGTTATCAGGAATCATCCTGATCAGGCTGATTCAGTAATAAATAACGACACATTATTGATTTCGGGAAACATGGATTCAATATATCCCGATTCTTTAAAAGAGCCATTACTAAAGAAAACATCAGATTCTTTTTACACTTTGAAGGATACAACCATAATGGTCATTGTGGATACATTGAATCAGGTGACCTCTTCTTACCCTGAATTTCCTTTCAGGTATTACCGGAATCCGTGTCAGGGTGATTCAATACAGGCCGCCGTTGATGTACTTCTTAAATTCCTCGAAGCGCGTGATTCGAGCATAATAAATATTACGGGCCTGACAGATAAAAGGACCGGAATATGGCTGAATTCTAAGTCGGATATTATGACCCGATACTGGCTTAAAAATGATCTTAACGATTCTGTTACGGTCTGGATCGGAAGTCCCGACAGGAACACAATAGGATTATATCTTGAACACGGAGTCATATTCAGACGTCCTGCCATGCAGGGTAATATTTCCGGGGCCAGGATAAATGTTGAATCACAGGATAAGACAAAACTGCAGAATATCAGGAAAATAGTGACCAAGTCGCAATTCTGGAAAACCCGAACCGAAGCAGCATTTGCCTTAAATCAGGGACTGCTGACAAACTGGGTTAAAGGAGGTGAAAACAGCGTCTCCACTGCACTTGATGTAACCTGGTATGCAGATTACACCAACAAACCGTATCTGGTTTCATCAGGTAACTTTGTCAGGTTGAAATACGGTCTGATGAAGTCAGGCGATCAGGGGGTCAGGACCAATATCGACCTTTTTGAAACGAACTCCAAGTTAAACCATAAAGCATTCGGAAAGTTTGACTTCAGCGGCACAATGTTGTTTAAAACACAGGTATCAAAAGGTTATGACTACCCTAATGACTCTGTCCCGGTTTCAAAGTTTTTAAACCCTGCAATTCTGACCCTTGGTCTCGGTCTTGATTATAAACCAAATAAAGAAACCTCGATAAACTTCTCTCCCTTATCATATAAAGGAACATTTGTTCCTGATACAGTTATGATTGATCAGACCAAATATGGTATAGCCGCCAACAGGAAATCAAAACATGAGCCAGGTGCAAGTATTTTGATATCCAATGAAATAAAGCCTTTAAAATCTTTATCCGTAACGAACAGATTGCAGCTTTTTACAAATTATATTAATAATCCCCTTAATATTGATGTTGACTGGGAAATGATTCTGGTGGCTCATTTGAACTGGTTTACCGACATCAGGCTGAATACTCATCTGATTTTTGATGATGATACCAGGACACTTAAATATGACAGAGATAAGGATCCGGTTTTGGGCCCCGACGGAATTCAGAAGAAGACAGCCAGAATCCAGTTTAAAGAGGTGCTGGGACTTTCACTGGCATTCAGGTTTTAATCTGTTTTAAGGAAATTCTGAATCTCCCGGTAATTCACTTAAATAAGCTGACTAAAATAGAACCACCAGTAATGAGAAGGCATATTATCATTTCAGTAACATGTCACTTATTACAAACAGGGCAAATAGAACGCTGGCGATTCCGTTTGTTGTCTGGAAAGCCAAAGTGACTCTGCTAAGGTCATCAGGTTTTACTATAATGTGCTGATAGACCAATAAGGAACTGAAAACAGCTGCACCCATCCAGAAAATGACACCTGTATCCCCTGCAATACCTGCCGCAATAACCGACAGGAATGTTATGATATGCACCAATGATGAAACAAGGAGCGCTTTACTCTTTCCTTTTACCGATGGCAGGGAATATAGGTTGTTTTCCCTGTCAAATTCTTCATCCTGCAGGGCATAAATAATATCAAAACCACTTGACCAGGTAAGAACAATAACCGAGTAAATTACCGGAACAAGGCTGAATTTACCGGTCATCGAAATATATGCGCCTATCGGAGCCAGACTTAGCCCTAATCCCAGAATGAAATGACAGAGGGCGGTTATTCTTTTGGTAAGGCTGTATCCGAGAATTATTATAAGTGCAACCGGGGAAAGTAAAAGTGTAAGCCGGTTTATAAATCCGGTGGTTATTATGAAAAGCAGACAATTTATAAAAACAAAAGCAGCTGCTGATGCAGGACTTATCTTTCCGGCAGGGATCTCCCTTTTTTCGGTTCGCGGATTAAGAGAATCAAACTTTTTGTCGGCAAGTCTGTTAAAGCCCATTGCCGCATTCCTGGCAAATATCATACATAATATTATCAGGAGCAGGAGTCTTATACTGAAGCTGTGTTCTTTTTCATTAACTGCAAGTGCAAATCCAATAAAAGCAAAGGGCATTGCAAAGACGGTGTGACTGAATTTGACAAGAGAAAAGAAGTCGCCGGTTTTTTTGAAAAAAGTATCCATTAATACGGGGACTGAAATATTATGTAAACATGAGCCGAACCACAAATCAGATCACCTGATTTTTGCATCAAGTTCTTTTTCAAATGCTCTGATCAGATTGTTCATTACCTTATCAATAGCCTTGTCTGTCATTGTTTTAAGATCGTCCCTGAGTACAAAGCTGATTGCATACGATTTCTTATTCAATCCAAGATTTTCACTTTCATAGACATCAAAAAGACCAACCTCATTCAAAATATTCCTTTCAACCTTAAAAGAGATATCCTTTATGAGTCCGAATTTTACGTTTTTATCCAGCAGTAGTGCAAGATCGCGTCTGACAGATGGATATTTGGGAAGCTCCTTATAAAGAATCTCGTTGTTTTTGATCAGTTTTAGGATCGGGTCCCATTCGAGATGGCTATAGTAAATATCCTGACCAATGTCGAATTTAGCCAGATAGTGACCTGAAATTCTACCCGTCTCTGCTAAAATTTGATTATTAAATGAATATGTAATTGATTCGATAAAGTACTTTTTTATGCTTTCTCCTTGTTTTAAAATTTCAAGATTAATTCCAAGTCTTGAAAGGATCATTTCAGTTGCTGACTTAATATAAAAGAAATCAGTAGGATTTGTTTTTTGATTCCAGTTTTCTTTTCCGGTATTTCCTGAGATGAACAGGTCGAGTGAGGTTCTTTCAATAAAGTCATCAACCCCGGGAACTAAACTTCCTGAGTTTCTTCTGAAGTAACAGTTGCCGAATTCATATAATTTCAGGTTTTGGTTTTGTCTGTTAATATTCCAGAGCACTGAGTTCATACCACCAAATAAAAGTGTCTGGCGCATTGTATTCAGATCTGAACTCAAAGGATTTGCAAGCATTACAAGCTGACTGTTTTCAAAGTCGGGATTTCCTTCATACCATGATTCCGGGCAAAGTGAATTACACATAATTTCGGCAAATCCGTTGGCAGACAGCATGTCTGATATAGTGGCTGCCGCTTTTTCCTTATCAGGCTTATCAATATACGTCAGGGTGGAGTTCACATGGTTACTGATACCGATATTATTATAACCGTAAATCCGGAGTATCTCCTCAATCACGTCTGCTTCCAGTTTCACATCTACCCGGTATGAAGGTACCTCAAGTTCAAGATAATCCCCTTCCTCCTTAATAATGACAATTTCCAGCGACCCGAGTATTTCCCTGATAACCTCTTTGTCAATATTTTTACCGATTAACCTGTGGATGTTTTTATAGCTTATTTCTACTATCGAATTCCGGATTTTTTCAGGATAGATATCAACTATATCAGATGAAATATTACCTCCGGCAATCTCTTTTATTAACATAGCAGCTCTTTTTAAAGCCCATATTGTAATATTAGGATCGGCTCCCCTCTCAAATCTGAAAGATGCATCTGTCTGTAATCCATGTCTTTTCGAGGTCTTACGTATCGTGACAGGATTAAAATAGGCGCTTTCAAGAAAAATGTTCTCTGTAGAAGAAGTTATACCGGATTTAATACCGCCAAAAACACCTGCAATACACATTCCTTCAATACTGTTGCATATCATCAGGTCGCGGGCTGAAAGATCCCTTTCGGTTTCATCAAGGGTTACGAATTTTGCTTTTTCCGGAAGATTCCCGATAATAACTTTCCTGCCTGCTATCTGGTCAGAATCAAAAGCATGCAGTGGTTGTCCGATCTCATGCTGTACAAAATTTGTAATATCAACAATATTGCTGATTGGGTTTAGTCCGATTGACTTCAGCCTGTTTTTTAACCATTCCGGAGAGTCGCTTATTTTAATGCCGCTGATTGTTATTCCTGTGTATCTCGGGCAATCTTGTTTATTCTCAATAACTACATCGATCCTGTTATTGTTATTATCAGGCTTGAATTCTGAAACTGAAGGTAATGAAGCCTTATATGCAACCCCTGTATTCCGGGTAAGATAAGCCGCAAGATCGCGTGCTACACCATAATGTGATCCGCTGTCAATCCTGTTTGGGGTAAGTCCGATAACAAAAATGGTATCTCTGGTAATATTAAAATATTCAGAAGCAGGAGTACCTGGCTTCGCATTAGCGTCGAGCACCATAATTCCGGAATGGTCTGAACCTATTCCAAGTTCATCCTCGGCGCATATCATTCCTTCAGAAAGTTCTCCCCTGATTTTCGATTTTTTTATTTCAAGGGTTTTGTCCCCAATTTTCAGTGTAGTTCCCACAGTAGCCACAGGAACTTTTTGACCTGCAGCAACATTTGGAGCTCCGCACACAATATGAAGTGGTTCAGGAAATCCGGTATCAACAGTCGTCAATGACAATTTATCAGCATCCGGGTGTTTTACACAGGTAATTACCTCTCCGATTATTACTCCCTTCAGCCCTCCTTTTACCGATTCATACTCTTCTGTTCCTTCAACCTCGAGTCCAATCTCTGTAAGAATATCAGCTAATTTATGAGGATCCATATCTATCTTAAGATACTCTTTCAGCCAGTTATATGAAATTTTCATTAAACCTTGTTATTATATATTTGATCAGGACTGCAAAAGTAAGCATTTTGGAAAAAGTAAGACTAAGTTTTTATCAAACTTTATATCATTATTGAGAGCACATAGGTCGATACAGATTATAACTATTTTTAGTCATGCAAAAGGGATTTGTCTATATTTGTAAATCAAATTTCAAAATATGATCGTAGAAAAAGGTGACAGGCTGATATTAATGACTAACGACGATGGGCTGTATGCTACCGGATTAAGGACCCTGCTTGATGTTATGGAGGAGTTTGGTAAGGTGATCCTTGTTTCTACGTTGGAAAGCATGTCGGGTATGTCGCAGGCAATGACTGTTAAAACACCTCTGCGTGTAAAACTCCTGGAAGAAACCGATAAAAGAAGAGTTTATGCCTGTAACGGAACCCCTACTGATAGTATTAAGATTGCAGTTAATCAGTTAGTTGACAGAACGCCTGACTGGGTTGTTTCAGGTATTAATCATGGTTCCAACGCATCGGTGAGTGTGCTTTATTCGGGAACTATGGCTGCAGCAATTGAGGGATGCCTTTACGGAATAAGTTCTGCCGGCTTCTCACTGAACAACTTTTCAAAGGATGCCGATTTTATAGCCTGTAAGAAATTCGTGAGGATTGTTATGGAACAAATGGCCCTTGAACCGCTTCCTTCTGGCGTCTGTCTGAATATTAATGTTCCTGCCATTCCTGAAAATGAAATAAAAGGTATTTTGATTTGCCGTCAGTCAAAAGGAAACTGGAAAGAGGAATTTGAGAAGAGAAAAGATCCAATGGGAAAGACTTATTACTGGCTGACGGGAATGTTCAATAATCAGGAACCTGAAGCTACTGATACCGATGAATGGGCTCTGGATAATGGCTATGTTTCTGTTGTCCCGGTCTCCGTTGATATGACAGCTTACAGGTACATCGACAGATTAAAAGAAAGGTTCAGCGTATGACCAGAAGTGAAAGATTTGACAAAACTTCATTTGGCGCACTAACCGGATTTATTCTGCCACTGATTGTAGTCTTTTTTTTCTACCTTTTTTCAGAAGGAAGCCTGAGCCTGACCGGTTACTTTCATAAAATCATTAATGCAGATATTCTTACCCACATAATTTCCCTCTGTGTATTTCCCAACATACTTCTGTTCCTTTTATTTAACCGTTTGGATATGCTGAAAGCTACCCGCGGAGTACTTGGAATAACAATTTTCTGGGCAGTACTTATGTTTGCAGTAAAATTTCTGGCATGAAGTATT
>CAYPKL010000008.1:0-3260 GCA_964411285.1 uncultured Rikenellaceae bacterium | reverse complement strand
CCAGTCGGGCTTTGAGAAATAGGCTCCCACCCACATATTTTCAGCCCTGAATGCGTTGAAAATCTCTTTTGTGACATTTGCTCTGGGATTTGAATAAAAAGGAGTTTTATTATTTGTTATTCTGTAATCGGTAAGCTTTGTGTCGAACATGCAGAAGCCATCGTGATGCTTGGTCGTAAAAACTACATATTTCATGCCTGCATTCTTTGCAGCTTTCGCCCATTTTGCAGGCTCAAATTCAACCGGATTGAAAGTTGTCTGCAGGTTTTCGTAATTCTTTTTATACCTGACATAATCGGCATCTTTTCGTCTGCACCAGCCTTCATCCTCCGAACAGATCGACCACGATTCCACTACTCCCCACTGACTGTAAGGACCCCAGTGCATTAGCAGTCCGAATTTAAGATCCTGCCACTTTTCGAGTTTCTGAAGTACAATGGGATCGGTTTCAGGTACGTACTTTTCTTCCCCCTCCTGGGGATAAGCTGACTGTGAAATAAATAACAATACCAGAAGTAATTTTGTAAATGTTTTCATTGGTTCAAAGGTTTGTATTGTACTTAAACTAACATGAAGTGTAATTATGAAAAATCAAATCCTGAAATATAAGCAGGAGCATCATAAAAACTCTCTTTCTCCTTTTCAGTAAAATTAATGAACCGCGTGTAAACCAATCCGGGTTTGGCATTCAGCATACGGTTCAAGGCTCCCATTCTGACTCCCGATCTGAGTTTATCATACAATTCACAGCGGTCGTCAAGCCAGGTAAGTCCTGTATTGTATCCTTCAGCAGCACATACTGATTCAAACAGGTTTGCAAGAAGGTTTTCATATCCCTTTTTGCAATAAATAGCATCAAAAACAAGATGACGGAATTCTTCGGGATGAAAAAGTTTTCTGAAGTAGGGAGCTTTGGGAAGAATTTTCATGATAACCCAGCCCCAGATACCAGGCATATCGTATATCTTATAAGATGAAGGAATTGCACTTACTCCGGCAATTATTTCATCGCCTTCTTTCAGAACATAATATTTGTCATTGTAAAAAATATGGTCTGTACTGAATAAAGAATGATCTTTATAGTATTCCAGAAGAAGCGACTCCATTTTTTTCTTTTCCGGGTTATCTATTTTGGATACTCTTTTATCCTGCTGCGGTGAAAACCTGCTGAATGCAACAGTCAGAAATGATCGTATGTATTCATATCCGGCCTGGCTGATAAGATTTTTCGACCGCTCATTCATACTCTCAACAAACGCATACATTATATTTTTGTCGTGATCGTTATACTCTTTGAATTCAAGCAGATGAGGCTTGCTGAATATGCTAAGGGCTTTTTCCTTGAATGAATCATCCTTCTCAGGTTTAATTATCTCCCTTTTTGTTTTTTTAACAACAGTGTCGGCCTGGTAACTTGACTGAAATGCCAGATATCTTATATATGTGGAAGGATACCTGAGGTTTCCGCAACCGGTTATCCTGAAACAGGCTCCTACTGTTCCGGTAATTCTGTTCATCTTATAAAGCGAAATAAACCTAATCTGATCCTTATAGGCATCTATCCTTGAAGAAATATTCCGTAGCTGATATCTTAATCCGCCTTCAGATCCCAGAACTGTATGATATAAAATATCCAGAATCCCTTCGTTTGCATGATCTGTTACTTTAACCTCCAGACCTTTGAATGATATTATGATCTTTTCAAACATATGGTACTGTAATTGATTTAATTTGGGGGATTGTCGAGAGTTCCGAATACACGTTTCAATAATGGAGTTACTCTTGCTGAAACCTCTTTTCTTATTTTCAGCTCTTCAATCTCTACCTTTGAAAATATACCACTAAGAGCTTTTGCTGTGAGAAAATCGTCCAGGTCGGTATTTACAGGTTTAAATCCTGCAAGCCGGCCGGCGATTGAATTTGCAAAAGTGTTCCATCTGCCCGTCAGGGCTACCCATGAATCTTTTGTTGAAATACTTCCTATTATCTTCTTTTCGGTTGAATTCCGGATTTTAGGTTTATAAAGGTTGTACAAATCATCATAAGTTGTTGATTTAAGATACACTGTTGCAGCATTGTTCTGCCCTTTAAGGATACTGAATGCATCTTTGACAGTCATTTGTGTAATGCTGTTTAAAAAGATCGGGGCAGCTTCTTTAGCGGCATCTTCTGCGGCCCGGTTAATTTTAAGGATTACATCCTCAATAAGCTGTTCGCCTCCGGGGATCTTTGAAATATTGTCAACAATAACTTTTGCCTCATCGGGCAGAAGGATTTTTACCGCAGCATCGCCATAATAACCATTTTCTGCTGCAAGCCTTTCCGCAGAATTCCCGGCTCCCGTGGAAAGAGCCTCTTTCAGAGCTCTTATAACCTCATCCTCCGTAAGAGCAGCACCTGCTTCCGTTTGAAGCACATTCAATAATTCTGCACAGGCTGAAAGGAGTATCAATACGGTCACAAAAAAGAGAGTTCGGATTTTCATCATATAATAATTTATTTTAATGGCATGATGGAACCTCCATGTAGTTGATTATTATATTATTGTTTATGTGTATGCAAATACATGGAGGTTTCATCACATGAATTTTAAAATTGCTTAAAGATACAAATTACTGTTTATGTCAGGCCAGAGGATCCAAAAGCGCTGATGCAATTAAAAAGTCCTCAGGATTTGTAATTTTAATATTCTCCCTGTTTCCTTCAACAAGATGGATTATTTCGCCTGTTTTTTCAATTACAGTTGCGTCATCAGTAAATTCGCTGCAATACTCCTGTAAATATGCTTTTTTGATAAGCTCTGCCTTAAATACCTGGGGGGTTTGTACAAGCATTATATGCTGCCTGTTGACAGGAATGCTTCCCTGTTCCGTTTTTAATCTTAGTGAATTTGTATTGCTTGTAACCGGTATTGAGTTCCCGTATTTTTCTGCTCCTTCAAAACATCGTCTGATTGTTTCATGGCTCACAAGAGGCCTGACGCCATCATGAATTGCAACAAGGCCTGCCATCCCCACAAGCTCCAGTCCGTTTTTTACCGAATGAAATCTTGACTCTCCTCCCTTAATGACTGAATGGGGAACTGAGAAGGAATGTTTTTCCTTAAGAAAGTCCCAGGTACTGAACTGTTCTTCAGGAATAACTACAATTATTCTGATCGAACTATCAAATGAGCTGAATCTTTCAATAGCATGCATAAGAACCGGCTTGCCTGACAGCTCAAGGAACTGTTTGGGAATACCTGTTCCCATCCTTTTCCC
>CAYPKL010000007.1:0-4753 GCA_964411285.1 uncultured Rikenellaceae bacterium | reverse complement strand
ATATCACAACCAGATACCAGATCGGGCATCACCTCAGGCGCTTTTTTACCCCATTTCCATAAGTTTTTCCTGAAGTTAAGATCAGTGGATACTGTAATTCCTTTCTTGTTGGCTGCCTCAATTGCCTCTTTGCAAACAAGGGCAGCTCCTTCTGAAATGGCAGGGGTTATTCCTGTCCAGTGGAACCAGATTACTCCGTCAAAAACAGAATCCCAGTCTATCATCCCCGGTCTGACTTCAGCTATTGCTGAATTGGCGCGGTCATAAATAACTTTGCTGGGACGGGCAACAGCGCCGTTTTCAAGATAATATATCCCGACACGGTCACCGCCATAAACAATTTTATCCGTTCCTACATTGTATCTGCGGAGATCCATGATGCATGCTTCCGCGATATCATTTTTTGGAAGACGGGTTACATAATCAACTTTTAGTCCGAAATTAGCAAGTGAAACAGCAACATTAGCTTCACCTCCACCGAAGGAGGCATTGAACTGCTTAATCTGGCTGAACCGCTCAAAACCAGGGGTTGCAAGCCTTAGCATGATTTCCCCGAAAGTAACTATTCTCTGATTCATGATGTTGTTTTATTTAGTTATTATTTTACTTTAGATTCTTTCTCTTTTTCCTTACTCTCAGTTTCTTTTGGCGGTTTTGTTCTCCACCAGCTGGCAAGCGTTGATCCTGTAACATTCATCAAAGGTCCGTAAATTGCAGGAGCCAGCCCTATTGTTGCGATATTCCCGATTGTAATTGCCAGACCTGAAGCTAACCCGGCATTAGGCATACCTACTTCAAATGCAATGGTTCTGCGATCCTGTTCGGGCATCCTGAATGACCAGGCGAGACCATATCCGAGGAGATAACCGAAGAGATTATGCAATAATGTCATTATCAGGAGCAATGCTCCTACCTTTAAAAGACTGTCACGGCCGGCAGCAGTAATAACCATAACGATAACAGCAATTCCGATCTGTGAAAAAAGTGAAAGGATTTTTTTCATTGCCTTTTGGTTTCCTTTCAGGAAATAACGAAATGCAAGCGCGGCGATAACAGGTAATATGTAAAACAGTCCTATAGTCTTGGCAACTGCTGTAAAGTATCCTGCCAGGCCGCTGTCGTGAACCTTTAAGTAGATTAGATTTCCCAGAAAGATAATGATTAGATATGAAGCAAGTTCAATTATTTTCTTCCTGTTTATTCCTTTTCCGCCCCAGATAAGATTAAAAATAAATCCGGCAATAATCGGGAAGATCATCATATTGATGATATCGAGCATCATTTTCCAGATATCAATTGCAACATACTGACCGCCAATTGTTTTCATCAGGAAAGGAGTAACAAAAGGGGCAATTATTGTAGTCAGGGCTCCGATTGTTACTGCAAGGGCAAGATTTGCATTTGCAAGAAGCGACATTACGTTTGATGCCAGTCCGCTGGGGACGCATGCCACCAGAATTATTCCTGCAGCAATTTCAGGAGGGAAATTAAAAACCCGCGTAATTAACAGGGCCAAAAGAGGCATCACAGTATAGTGGCCCAACACACCAATAACCACACCTTTAGGCATTCTGATCACTCCTGTAAAATCGTTAAGGCTCATTTGCGATCCCATTCCGAACATAATGATCTGAAGAAGAGGAGTAATCAGAGTCTTTGTCTGGAAACCACCAATTGAAACGAAGAACTGGGGATAGAACAGGGCTGCACACACTGCAGTAAACATCCACATTGTGAATGACAAACCTTTTACGGCAGGAAATCCCTTGACGGCAAAAGAAAGGATAATAAATAACGGAATAAGCAATGGTCCGGCAGATGCCATTTTTCCGGTCAACGCCATAATTATAACAATTACAGCCAAAAGTAGGGCAACACCGAGCAGTGCCTTGTGAAGGTTGAATTTTTTCATATCAGGTTAATTAAAAATTAAACGCAAACCCTTATCCTAATTTCCAGGTGAATTAAGTTACGTCAGACAAATATAGCTTTTGGATTTTTAAAAGCCTAATATAACAATCATCCTGCAGAGGTTTTTAAACTTTTTTAATACACTCCTTGAAATGGGTGAACATAAATATTATTGGTTGCAGGACTGGATAAGAGGGTAAGAGCTGTTATTGCAGGTATTCCGGCAATTTGCTACCGGTTTGGCCTGGAAAAATGGCGAAAATTACTGGTGACTACCTTCGATAAGATCAGCCTTCAGCGATAACGCGTTCAAGCAATCCTCTCATATATCCTATCGAAAAGGCAGGGCCGGTCTGGGGATACACCATCGATGGTATGTGATCAGCTATTATAACGCCATCAAAATCGACATCTTTTAATGCTTTAAGTATCCGGTACATATCTGCATAGCCGTCGTCAAGGAAGGTTTCGGTGAAATGGGGCATTGGTTGATTGACATTACGGAAATGTACCTTGAATAACTTCTTCCTTTCTCCGAAATACTTAATAGTTTCAAGAACATCCCTCCCCATCAGGGTACCTCCTTCAAGCCAGCAGCCGACACAGAGGCACATTCCGACATTAGGGCTGTCAGCAATCTCCAGCGCCTGTTTGTATCCTTCAAAATTACCGAAAATACACCTTGGTATTCCTCCCAGTTCTTCAACAGGCGGATCATCGGGGTGAATGCCTATACGTACCTTCTGTTCTTCAGCTGCAGCAGCTGCCTTTTTAATGAAAAATTCATAGTTGGCCCATAATTCATCTTTGCTATATTTTCTGCCATGAGTTATCGGTGCCTCATATCGCACTCCATGCCAGAAACCTGCATCGGCAGAGTCGACGTTGAACGCCCGGGCAACTGCTCCGCCACGGGTTTTCTCTGTTGCCGTGCTCCAGATCCCGTTAGCCATGTGCGCGTAAGTTGTGTAATGTATTCCTGCTTTTCCGAGATTGCGGATATGTGTCAGGTACTCCTCAATCTTTTCATCTCTTCCGGGAAGGTTCAGTGTGTTCTTATCCTGGTTATGCACATCCCAGTTGCCAAAGCCGAAGACGTTTATACCTTCGGCTTCATACAGCTCCCGGCGGCTGTTATAGTATTTAAAGCTTGCTTTTTTTGCATCTGTCCATAAGACAACATGCCCGATTCCCATCTGCTGAATGAACCTGATGTCCTCTTCAGTTGGCTCGGCAGGAGCCTGATATGCTATTTTGATATACGGTTCTTTTGGCATCCGGGTTGATGGATCTTTTAGCCAGGTCACTTTCTTTTCCTCCGTCTCAGCTTGTCTGGTCTGACATGAGGCCAATCCTGCAACAGATAAGGCAGCAAGAGCACTTCCCTTTTTTATAAACTCTCTGCGGTTATTTTTCATTTTCTGATTATTAGGATATTCTTATTTATTATTCCCTTTGGTGTTTTTCACCAGGGTATCAGGAATTGAAACAAGCTCAATACCGGTTCTTCTTCCGAGGTTCCTTGAATATTGCCTGTTCTCAGGATTATTCCAGTGTTCATGAGTGCCAAGACTAGCAAGCGGTTTACCGCTGTTATCGGGATCGTAAGTTATTCCGGCAGGCCAGTTCGATTTATCGGCTGCCTGGTGAAGATAATCATCGACGCCGTTCAGATTCGGCCTGTCTTCGGAAGCATTATTTACCGCGTCATGCTTGTTAATTCCGTTCCATTCGGTCCGCAGAAAGTCGAAGCATACTGATTCAAGAGCGACCTGATCCTGTGAAACAAACAGAGAATTGCACCAGTCGTTGTTAAACGGGGGCATGAAGTACTTCACCGGGCATCTGGTTTCACTTGCACCACCGCCAAAGAGGCCTTCAACCATATAGAGCATTGTATTTTGCCCAAGGTATTTACTGCCCATGAGGTCGACAAGAACGCGGTATTTATGATATCCGGTATTTAAAGCTTTTGATCCGATGGGCACCATTAGTGCGTAGTGAAGGTGGCTGGCATTTTCCCTTGCCTGGGAACCAAAATGGTTTTTGGCCGTAAGAGATATTCCGGCCGACATATGAGGTTTAAAACATGCTACATTAATAAGATAATCGGCTTTTTCCAGTACATCATAAAGCTTGTCGCTGGTGGTTTTGTCGGAGTAGAAGAGCAGCTCCTTTTCAGTGGGTTTGATAAGTGTTCTGCCGATATTGTCTGAAAATTTGCCGGTATAGGTCACATCAGGAAATTCTGCAGCCCAGACCTCATAGTTATGCCCGCAGATGTCGGTCATCGGATCGCCGACAGCAATATCAGCCTGATCAATGCCAACCTCGTTTACGAGTTCCCTCAGCAATTCAAGTACAACGTAGGGTCCGGTTTCGGTAGCTCCGAAAGTTGGTTTTCTTTTTTCATCGCCAGGTTTCAGTGCCTTTGGATAATAGAATCCCTTTTCCTTATCTTCGGGTGTAAGTCCCAGTCGCGATGTACCCTGATTCATCTTAATGAAAACCTTCTCGCCTTTTTTGTATCCGTTGTTTTTATTGTATTTCTTTAGATTATGCGACTTGAAGAAAACATTCCATGATCCTGATATGTCTTTTTTACCGCTCAGTTTTTGAATTGAATTTCTGACCATGTTCCCGACAATTTCCGGGTTTGTATTTTCCGGTTTAAAGTACCAGTCCTGAGTATCGAAATTACTTTTACAGTTCTCATTTGTTGCATCCGGATTCCATGCCCAGACAACGCGACCCGGATTTACACCCTGAGCTGTCCCTATGGGTTGATTTGGTCCGTCATCCGGACCTGTTGACGGCAAAGCTCCGGCAAATGAATCCTGCG
>CAYPKL010000006.1:0-3522 GCA_964411285.1 uncultured Rikenellaceae bacterium | reverse complement strand
TCAAGGTATGTCCGATGTCCCCGTGTACGCGGTCGTCAATCTGCACATCACCGATGCCGCCGTCTACCGTCAGTACGAGAAGGGATTCTTCCCGTTGCTCAAGAAATACGGCGGGGAGTTCATCACCTATGACGACGCGGCCCTCACCCTGGAGGGCACGTCACCGCGCACGGGCCGAATGATCCTCTTCACATTCCCGTCTGAGGCCAAAGCCCGCGCCTGGTATGCCGACCCCGACTACCAGGCGCTGTGCGAATACCGCCGCGCCGGAACCCAACTGGAGTTCCTGACGATCGTACGCGGCCTGCCGCCACGCTGACGGCCCCGACCCTCACCCACACCCACTACCCCCGGAAGGGACGCGCTATGAAGACCCGCATCACCGAACTGTTCGGCATCCAGCACCCCATCATCCAGGGCGGCATGCACTACGTCGGGTTCGCCGAACTCGCGGCGGCCGTCAGCAACGCCGGCGGGTTGGGCATCATCACCGGGCTCACCCAGGCGACGCCCGCACTGCTGGCCGCGGAGATCGCCAAGTGCCGCGACCTGACCGACAAGCCGTTCGGGGTGAATCTCACCTTCCTGCCCACCGTCAGCAGCCCCGACTACCCGGGCTATATCGACGCAATCCTTGACGGCGGCGTCAAAGTGGTTGAGACCGCTGGGAACAACCCGCAGCAGTGGCTCCCGGTGCTGCAGGAGGCCGGGGTGAAGGTGATCCACAAGTGCACCAGCGTGCGCCACTCGCTCAAGGCCCAGGCCATCGGCTGCGACGCGGTCAGCGTGGACGGCTTCGAGTGCGGCGGTCACCCGGGCGAGGACGACATCCCCAACTTCATCCTGTTGCCCCGCGCGGCCGACGAGCTGACGATCCCCTTCGTCGCCTCCGGCGGCATGGCCGACGGACGCAGCCTGGTCGCCGCCTTGGCACTCGGTGCGGAGGGCATGAACATGGGGACCCGCTTCATCGCCACGAAGGAAGCGCCGGTGCACCAGAACGTCAAGGACGCCATCGTCGCGGCCACCGAACTGGACACCCGCCTGGTGATGCGCCCGCTTCGCAACACCGAAAGGGTGCTGCGCAATGCAGCCGTCGATCGGCTACTGGAGAAGGAGAAAGCCCTCGGCGACAAGCTCGGCTTCACCGACATCATCGAGGAGGTGGCCGGTGTCTACCCGAAAATCATGATGGAGGGCACCATGGACGCCGGCGCCTGGAGTTGCGGCATGGTGGCCGGTTTGATCCACGACGTCCCCACCGTGGCGGAGCTGATCGATCGCATCATGGCCGAGGCCGACGCCCTGATCGTCGAGCGTCTGGCGCGCTTCGCCGCAGCGGAACAGTCGCCCTAGCGGTCGGCCGGTTTGTCGATGACGATGACTTCACCGCGGTTGATCGACACCCAGTCCCGGGCTTGCAGGTAGGGACGGAACGCCTCGCCGATCGCCTGCTCATCGGCGGGGGTCTTCGGCCGTTGCAGTTCGTACAGGTGTGGGAACTCGGTCCACGCGACGACGGCGTCCCAAAGTCGCACCGCCGCATCCCCGGTCGGCGGATCCACCAGCACCGGCCCGAACAGGCATTGACCGTCCGGGAAGAACAGCGTCGGCACCCCGTAACCGTTGGCATCGACGACGCGCTGATGCTCGGCACGCACCTCGTCGTGGGTGGTGGGATCGGCTATCGCCGCATCGACCAGATCGGGATCCATCCCCAACTCGGCCAGCAGGTGACGGGCGACGGACCTTTCGTGCGGCTTGTGCCCCTCGACGTGCAGGGCCCGGCCGGCCCGGGCGTACCAAGCGTCAAGGTCAGCCATCGACGAGCGCCTCAACAGCGCACCGATGCGCATCATCGACCACCCGTATGACCAGTCGCGTTCCCACGGATGCTTCTTGCCCTCTATCCGGTTGATCTCCTCGAGACTGAAGAAGCGCCAATTCACCTGCAGACCAGTCAATCTCCCGACTTCGCGAATCCAGAGCGACGTCTGATATGCATAGGGGCACATCACGTCGAAGTGGAAGTCGATGGACTCCGGACGCCCGGTCACATCGTGTACCTAAGATTGCGTGCGGTCCGCTCACCGAGTTCGGCATCGCCGGTCCAGGTGATCGCGCCCGTGTCGATGGGGCCTTGGGGATCGATACGCCCGCAGGCCAACTGGATGAACGTGGTCGAGTCGGTATGCACTTGGACGTCCGGATTATCCAGGTGCTCAACCTGTTTGGCTCGTCCGTCGACGACGACGGCGTAGTCGGCCGTGATCGGTCCGTTGAGGTGGAAAACGATACTGCTGCCGTCGGGCAGGCCCACCTTCTTGCCGACGATGTAGCTCAGTGAGCCCTCGACCTCGGCAAGTGCGATCTCGGCGGCCACCCCGGTGTCGTCGGTCGAGAGTCCCAGCGGGGTGGTGATGTCGCGCTCGTGAACCCAGAAATCGAATACGCGGATCGCCAGGAACTTTCCGTAGGCGCCGGGGCCGACCGGCGTCCACGACGGCCGCTCCACATCCGCCTGCGACAGCGCGGCCAGATCACGCCGGCGGCGGGCGAAGACCGCGCGGACCTCATCCAGGTACTGCGCCCCGTGTAGACCGGCGGTCCGCGTCAGGAACTCCGCGGCACGCTCAAATGGCGGGACCGCGGCGGCATCCGCGGGCAGCCAGCCCGCCAGCACCGCCTCGACACTGGTCAGGTGGTCGACCACCCCGCGCACCGTCCACTCCGGGCACAGCGACTGCACCTGCCACTGGGCCTCATCGAGACCCGCGCACAACGCCTCCACCGCCGAGTAACAGCTGTCCAACGCGAGGCGAAGCTCGTCGGGGCTGCGTGTCGCCAGGCCTGATGCCATTGTGGAAACCTCCGTCGCTATCGAGTTGCCGGGACCCGTACGCCAAACCCCGCCGAATATATCGGCGATCAGCGATCGGTGGCAACGGTGTAACCATCCAAAAGCTAACACTTCACCCCGGTCGTTTTGGGCACCCTTGCAGATTCCGTGTCCGTCCGACGGTCAGCATCGCAATCACCTCGTGGCGGGTGATCGCCGTCGGTGGCTACCAGGGCATGCGGCGGACCACACCGTCGTCGAGCATCTGCTGAAAGTGCTCGGTGACGGTCTGCTCGACTGGGTGATACGTCACTCCCAGTTCCGTTCGGCTGCGGCTGTTGTCGAACTTCAGCGGGTAGCCGACGTTGCGATCCACGTACTGCCGGGTCAATCCGGCCAGTGGTGCGGCGACTTTCACGATCGCCTTGGGAGCAGTGGTGCGGGGGAAGGGGTAGAACTTTCCGAATCGGTGCCGCAGGATCTTCCCGATCTCCAGCAGGGTCAACGACTGGGCGTTGACGATGTAGCGGCCGTGGGCCTCGGGGGTGAACCCGGCGCGCAGGTGGGCGTCGGCGACGTCTCGGACGTCCACCGCGCCCATGGCCAGGTCGGGGGCGCCGAACAGCAGGGTGCCGTCTGTGAACTGCTTCATCGTGCTCAGGCTCGCCGAGTCGCTGGATTTG
>CAYPKL010000005.1:0-11900 GCA_964411285.1 uncultured Rikenellaceae bacterium | reverse complement strand
CCTTCCGGACAAAGTTACGCCTGGCAGGGATATGATATTGCTTACTATTTTCTTAGTGGAATGGCATTGCATGGCAAAGAATTTATCTTACACCCCGAAATTCATTATCCTGATCTTCTGCATACCGATTTTGATTTCAGAAGAAAAAGTATAAACGACGGCTTTGAAAATCAAAAGCTTTATCTCATCAGGTATACAAATAATTACGATCTGAGCCTGATAAAGGAGACTACACCCTCAGGATCTTATAATAATTACTGATTTTGATGTTTATCATCCTATTACAAATTGTTAATAAAAATTAACAAAGCGGAATATTTTCATGTTTTTAATTGTCTAACAAGCGTATGGTCAGGGAATCCTACAGGGGCAAGGATGAAAGTGAGCTGGTAACAGCATCTCTGAATGGTGATAAAAATGCATTTGGTGAGATTGTAATCCGGTATCAGAATATGGTTGCCAAAACAGTAAAAAGCATGCTGGGAGACTCTGTTTTATCAGAAGATATTGGTCAGGAGGTATTTATTAAACTGTATGGTTCACTTTCAAACTTCAGGGGAGAAGCAAAACTTTCAACATATATTCAGAAGATTGCAATAAATTTTACACTTAATGAGATAAAAAGACGGAAAAGATTCTTTTTGATGTTTTCTCAGAAAGGGAATACTGAGATGGGTGATTTTGAGCTTGCAGGCAACGATATTGAAGAAGAAAGGGAAGCAAAAGAAATTGTTAATAAAGCTCTTGTGAATTTAGATCCGAAATTCCGTGTGGTCGTTGTAATGAGAATGCTTCATGGCTATTCGACAAAGGAGACAGCTGAAATCCTTGAATTACCCTTAGGTACGGTTCTTTCCCGTCTGTCAAGAGCTCAGGAACAATTAAGAATTCTTTTGGATAAATACTAATTATTATGAAAAGCCAGGAAATTAAGAAACTTCTGACAGGGTCGCTGGATAATGACAGTGAATCAGCTGCGATCAGCCGCCAGATAGAAGATGCCGGGATATCATACAAATTCAGTGAAAATTTTACTGAAAGAGTTCTGGACAGAATTTTTGGCACAGGATCAGCTATAGTACATGAGAATGAGTTTCTTAAGAGCATGAATATTGCTTTCTACAGGATTGCATTAACCGGAATGGCGGCAATAGTATTGATGCTAATATCCATTTTAATCGGACAGGGATCATTTTCCATCGACTCATTTCTGGGTCTCAGCGACGGCTATGATGAAAGTTTAATTTGTTTGTTAACCGGAAATTAATGCATTATGAAGATAAAACCTGTATTACTCGTAACAATCACTCTTATAATAGGATTTGTTTTGGGTATGCTGACCTCGGCACAAATACGATTTCACAAACTTAAGCCAGTGAGGGTTTATTTCTCAGACGATCGATTCAGGGAAGGTTTTTATAAAACCATTCAGCCTGATGATAAACAAAAGGTTATAATTGATGAGATTCTTGACAGGTACGCTAAAATAAATAATGAAACCCGGACAAAATTCAGAAGGGAATTTGATACAAATTTAAGATCACTCAGGAAAGAGCTTGACTCTAACCTCACCAGGGAACAGCTTGGACGGGTTAAAGAGATGGATGAAAAGCGTCAGGAAATGATGAGGAATGAAAGGAACAAACATAAGAATGATTCTTCCGGTTTCAGGTATAATCATCGTCGTTCTCCGGACGGTCTCCCGAAAATGCACGGGGATCACATGCCTGACGGTCCGCCTCCTTATCCTGATTCATCACGGTTTCCTGAAAGGGATACTACCGGATTACACAATTGAAAATGCTACATAGTCTAGAATAATAGGCAGATCATCCGGGTTGACTCCAAGAGATATTAACAGAGGTTGATCATCGGCAATTATCGAGATAAACTCCTCAAACGGAATGCCATTTCCGCCAATACTCAGACGGTAGCAATCTGCTGCCTCTTTCTTTCTTCCGCAGCATAATGCAAGATGACCTTTATTTATATAATCATGAGCATTTAGCTTTCCTGCCGATAACCTGTCATAATACTTTTCAGAATCTTCGAATCTTCCAAGCGCCAGATAACAGAAAGCAATGGGTCTGAGAATATTCAGGTTCCCGGGATCATTGTACTCAACCCTGAAATAGTACTTCAGAGCCGCTTCATAATTATGTAAATCAAGATAGCAATGACCTGTCATTATTGCAGTATGGATATTTCCGGGGTCCATCTCTCCTGCCTGAAGATAATAATCGAGTGCTTCCTCTTTCCTTCCCAGTCTTCGAAGACAAAGCCCTATTTTCTTTAAAGTCCAAACCTTTCTTTCAACCAGCTCAGCCCGTTGATAAAACCTTAGTGCCTCTTCGAAATTTTCTTCCTGCTGGTAACAAAACGCAATCTTTTCGTATAACTGTGAATCATCAGGCCTGCTGCTCACGTGTTTAAGAAAAAGGGATAATGCATCTGAATAGTAATTTTTACTGAAGAAATAATCAGCCAGACCTGCCTCGGCTTCAGAAGCATTACATGTCATTTTGAAGAATTCGGAATTGTAAATATCCATTCTGCCTGTAAAGAGATCTTCAAATTCATTTTTGTAAGGAGAAAGTTTAAAAAATCTGTAAATATCATGCAGGTACTGTGTTACATTTGTCCTGAAGTTCCTGTAGGGATCTGTTGATGACTCAGTCTCCTCTTCCTGCTGAAGTCCTTCAAGCTCCATTCTGAACACTTTCAGCATCATCGTTTTCTGGGCTGATGGCAAATACTTCAGATT
Organism: uncultured Rikenellaceae bacterium; assembly: GCA_964411285.1. Classification (GTDB taxonomy): domain Bacteria; phylum Bacteroidota; class Bacteroidia; order Bacteroidales; family VadinHA17; genus LD21. The sequence continues at coordinate 9,136 of CAYPKL010000005.1, read as the reverse complement.
AAGAAGAAGGGAAAACTTGTCGGAGTTGCAGATAAATGGTGTTTTGTACAACGCTTCAGCAAGTTCATTAGTTCCCTGGCCAAGTATCTCATCCCTGAATATCTCATTTACTATTTCATGGTCGGGGTAAAACGGAACAAACCAATTCTGAAAATCCTTAAAAAAATCGAAATGTTTGAGATTTGCAAAGGCTGACATATAAACATCCGCACCCTCCATCTGAAGTTTAGTTAACTCTTCCATTGTCTTAAAAATCTCTTCAGAGTCGTTAAACATTTCCGACCAGTCAGGATTTTTGTCTTCATTCTTGTCTTTTGGAAGGATATTGTCAAGATCAAATTTTTCTTCAATTCTTGGTTTCAGCTTTGCAACCTTAGGCAGGATTTCATCGTGAAGCTTTTTACTAAGGTTTTCGGTTTCACGCGACCTGATAGTCTGCAGAACAATTATTCTGCAATGCTCCCTGAACCTCTCATTCTTACTGATACTCTTTATCTTTGCAGTTATTTCCGGATAGAGCAATAACCTGTTGTTATAATAATGGAGGTTAAGTATCAATCCTGAAAGAGCCCTCTCCGTTACCTGATCAACCGACGATTCATAAAAGCCGATCAGGCAGAACAGTTTCTCCGGTTGCCATGTTCTCAAAGCGCTGAGAGTGATCGCACTTACAAACAAACTCGATTCAAACCATCTGAATTTGCCGGTGTTCATTATTATCTTAACCAGACTCTCTTCTGCTTCGCCATAATAATCTGTCAGCCATAAATGGTTGAATATGTTTTTAATAAGATGCTTATGTTTTAATGAAATCTCAGATTCGGGATCAGGATTAATTTCATTGCTTAGTTTCAGCCATTCATCAAGTTCTGATTTGAACATAAGATCATCTACAGTTTCAACAAGGGTTTTTCCTGTAAGTTTCTGCTCTTTCCCGGCCTGTTGTTTTACCCAGTAGGTGTTCCACCCGGAGTAATGTGACAATATGTCCTGCCGGGCACGGTCGGAAAGCTCCAGAATCGATTGAATCAACTTAAGATAGATTTTATTACGCTCCGGATCAACTATGCCTTCCATAGTGTAGGTAAGCATATTCCTGTATGTCATTACTATATTATTGTACTCATCACGAAGGTCGCCCGGTTGTGAAGATGTAATCATATCTTGCAGTATATCAAGGCTTTGTTTGATCTTCCTCTCTGATATTAATTTGCAAAGACGTTTATGCTGATGCATAACCCTGTTAATATCCATTGTAACTCCTTAAATCCTTTTGTCTAAAAAAAAATATCTTGTTACTAATAGTAATACAACAATCAGACCGTTATTTCAGCAAGAAAAATAGGGGTAAAATATATTGGATGCTGTATAAACAGGTTATTCGAATTATGACATGAGGATTTTTAGAATGAGAATCCTATACTCAGATATCCCTTGAAAGCCTTTAAATATCTTTCCGTGCTGCTTAATCCGTGCATGAATCCGATTCTTAAAGGACCCAGAATCGTCATGTAACCGAGTCCTAACCCGTAACCGCCAAGATATGTAAGATCTTTTCCCTTACCAACTTCAACAGCGGCGGCAACGTCGGTCATAAGTTCCAGATGAAGATCTCTTGAAATTTCAAAATCAGCATCAAATCCGACTGATGCAAGCTTTTCAACCGGGATCTCATTTGAATGAAATCCTGTCATAGAAAATGATCGTTTTGTTATATTAGTGAATCCTCCGAGGTAATAGAGATTGTTCGGAGAAAGGGCTGAATCGGCATGGTATGCAAACAAAAGGTCTCCATTGAACGACAGTGATACTTTTCTTCCCGGAGAAAAATAGTGTTTTATATTACCAATAATTGTGTAGGTCCTTCCAAACTGGAAATCATCAGGAAAATCATCTGTGTATCTTTTTTCATTGAATGATGTCTTTATTTTACCTGACATTAGTTTTGATGTGCTTAAGCCAAACCTGGAAATTGTGCCTTTGTTTGGAAAGTGTTTTGTGTCGATTGTATTTGTCTGGTACTCGTAATTCAATGTATAATAATCATAAGCTACCTTTTCTAAATTATTGACTGACATGTAGTCAGGTAACAGGTTAAAGTCCTCCAGATTCGCAGAGATACTCATCATCCGGTTCAGTCCCAGCATTTTGTTAAGATTTATTTCACCACTGAACGTCCTGCTCTGTACTTGTCCGGTTTCGTTTTTTAATTTCATCACAGGGATCAGAGTTTTATCTGCATTCATAATCAGAGATAATCCAACCTCCTGATTCCGGTCGATGAACTGGGTAAAATTTATCCGGAATCTGTAGTACTGACCTATAAATGAATCAAAGTCAATAGTGCTTTTTGGAAAAAGCAAATTTTTAAGCGACATATTAAAAACAATACCTGACCTGATATCATTATCATAGTGAAGTGATCCATAAATTATTGCCTTCTCTTTTTCAAGGCAGTCCACAACAAGCATCATGGAATCGTTCCGTGATTCCACTCTGTACTTGACCTTTTCAAACCAGCCCTTTCCATACAGCAGTTCAATTTTTTCGTTCAGAAAGTATTTATTCACCTGCTCCCCCGGTTTCAGGTCAAGAACTCCAAGGATCTGTTCATCAGAATTTATTTTATTGCCGGTCACTCTTATCTTATCGAATGAATAATATTGTCTGCCAAGTATATATTCAGGAGGTTTCCGGGATCCGATAAGATTAAGTGAATCAGCCAGGTTTTTAAAATATGGTTTGAAAGGAAGTGCTGCCTTATATCCCCTTTGTATTATTGAATCGGCGTTTGTAAACACGGTGGAGGAATAATCTTTCAGATCAGGCTCAATTAAAACATCGATCATTTTTTTCTGCTCATTGTAATCAATCACGCTATGAAGAAAACCAATCTGCTTTAGTATACCTGCTGCAGTCTCAAGTTCTTCTTCCTTGTATTTATGAAATCCGGTATATGATCCTATTATTATATCCGCACCCATTTCTTTTAATTCACTTACTGCGATATTTCTGAGGACTCCCCCGTCAATAAGAAGTGAAGAATCGATCTTAATGGGAGAAAAAATAGAAGGAACAGCCATACTGGCTCTCATGGCATCTGGCAGATATCCGCTCTTCAGGTCGATAATTTTAGTTTTTATTATATCGGTTGCGACACACATAAACGGAATGGGTAGCTTTGAGAAATCACTTATTTCTGCTGCAGGCCAGGCATAAAAGCTCAACATGCTTTCTATCTGTTGTCCGTTTATCAGTCCTGATGGGAGCCTTACCTTCCTGAAAGATACAGGAAGGGACATTGCACTGTTCTTAAAATTATGTTTCTCCGGGAAAATGACTTTCTCCTCCGGAAGATTATTTGAAAGAATATAATTCCAGTCAGCATTTTTAAATATTTTATGCAGGCTGTCAGGGCTATATCCAATTGAATACATGCCACCAACAATGCTGCCCATACTGACGCCGGTAATTAAATCAGGTTTCAGTCCGGCTTCCTCCATAACTTTCAGGACCCCCACATGTGCCATCCCTGAAGATCCTCCTCCGCTTAATGCAAGTCCAATCTTTGGCCTTCTGCCTTCCTGTTGGGCTGTAATATAATTACCTGAAGACAAAAAAACAAGGCTGATAAGGAGCAGTTTTATCAGATTCCCGGAAATGTACTTTTTGAAGTAACTGGATATTAGAGTCATAATGCTAACAACAATCCTCATCCTGGATTATGGATATTCCTTCTAAGATAGTAAATTTGGGCTTTTCTGAAATTTAACTATCAGGTAAAATTTGAAAAAAGATTGGTTGCCGGTTACAAAAAAGGAAATTGATGCCCTGGGATGGGATCAGCCTGATGTAATAATCTTCAGTGGTGATGCCTATGTAGATCATCCTTCTTTTGGTGCAGCAGTCATCGGCAGGGTGATTGAAGATGAAGGATTCAATGTGGCTATAGTCCCTCAACCCAACTGGAAAGATGATCTGAGGGATTTCAGGAAGCTTGGCCCACCCAAATATTTCTTCGGGGTTACGGCAGGTAACATGGATTCAATGGTTAATCATTACACTGCAGGTCGCAGATTAAGGTCAAATGATGCCTATACCCCAGGCGGAAAAGCTGGCTTCAGACCTGACTATCCCACGATAGTCTATACGAAGATCCTGAAAAGTATATTTCCCGATGTCCCGGTAGTTCTTGGCGGCATTGAGGCATCCATGCGCCGGCTTACTCATTACGACTATTGGGAAAATAGTGTGAAGCCTTCATTCCTGATAGCCAGCGGCGCCGACATGCTCATCTATGGCATGGGGGAACAACCTGTGAGAGAGGTTATGAGGCTGATCGGGAAAGGAATCCCGTTTCCTTCACTTGTTACAGTTGCCCAGACATCTATAGTTTTGGATCGGAACATTCCCCTTCCCCAGAACAAAAAATGGAAAGATATCACTCTAAGCTCTTATGAGCAATGCGTGAAGGACAAGAAGATATTTGCATCAAACTTTTTAACATTTGAAAAAGAATCAAATAAAATTGAAGCTGCAAGGCTTATCGAACCATGTGGCGAAAAGAACGTTATAGTTAATCCTCCTTTTTTACCAATGAATTCGGCGGAAGCCGACAAATTGTACGATCTTCCATTCATGTATCTGCCTCATCCTAAATATAATAACAAAGGCTCAATTCCAGCCTATGAAATGATAAAATTCTCGGTAAATATACACCGCGGATGTTTTGGAGGATGCAGTTTTTGTGCAATAGCAGCCCACCAGGGGAAGCAGATAATCAGCAGGTCGGAGGGATCTATTTTAAATGAAATTGCAAAAATCTCTGCCCTGCCCGATTTTAAAGGGTACCTGTCAGATCTTGGCGGACCATCGGCAAATATGTACCGGATGAAAGGAAATGATCATGGAATATGTCTCAAATGCTCAAGACCATCATGTATCTGGCCTTCTGTCTGCAGCAATCTTAATACTGATCATGGGTTGCTTACAGAGCTTTATAAAAAAGTGAATAAGGTACCGGGAATAAAAAAAGCGTTTATCGGAAGCGGCTTAAGGTATGATCTTCTATTTTCTGACTGGAATAAAAATGCCGGCAGGGCAGAAGATGAGTATCTTAAAGAGCTTGTTATAAATCACACATCAGGACGTCTTAAGGTAGCGCCGGAACATACCTCGCCGGTAGTTTTGAACTATATGAGGAAGGTCCCTTTTTCTCTTTTTAAAAAACTCAGGGAGAGATTTGACTCAATAATTAAAAAGAATGCACTTAATTACGAAATAGTCCCATATTTCATTTCATCGCATCCGGGATGCACTGATTCTGATATGTCAGCTCTTGTTGCTGAAGTCAGAAAAATAGGAGTTAAACCGGAACAGGTACAGGATTTTACCCCAACCCCTATGACTCTTTCAACATTGATGTACTATACAGGAATAGATCCTTTTACAAAAAAGAAACTCTTTGTTGCCAGGAAACCTGATGAGAAAAAACGTCAGAAGGAATCTTTTTTCTGGTATAAAAATTACCGTAAAACAAAGGAAAGCTAATATGAAATTGTCACTTCCCAGGTTGCTCGTTCATTGATTACAAAATCGAAGTATGCGTCAGACTGGGCAGTATGGAAATAATTCCAGGCGCGAAATCTTACGATTACTTCCAAAGGGAACATGGAATTCTGAATTCCGTAACTGGGTCCTAAACGGTACTGATCACCGCTATCATTTGCAATGCTAAGTTCAGTTATGTCAGCGTTTTCGATGCCTCCTCTGATGAATTTAATTTTAATGAAATTCGAAGTTCCCGGCATCCTTGAAAAAGATGATCGCACAACACTCATACTGCGGGTTATCCTGTAGGGCGGAATAAGTTTTTCACCAACATATTTATCTGATTTCCAATATCCTGAAAGACTCGAGTCTTTGGAAACCAGCTTGCCTTTCCCTTCTCTCTGGCCGTACTGCCATTGTCCCTCGTAATATGTTCCATCCTGCCAGGTGTATGTTCCTTTACCATGTGGCAAACCATCCCTGAATTGTCCGTAGTATTTATCAATACCTTGTGCAACACCTCTTCCATCGGCTAATCCATTCCTGCAATCGCCTGAATATGTCCCTGTGATTGCAGGATGTTTTACTACACAAGCCTTTTCCTGAGCAAGTGAAATAAATCCAGCTGCCAGAAAAATACCGGCAAAAATCAGTGTTAATACTTTTCGTCTTATTTCCATAATTCTAAAATTGATTTTTGCATAAATAATAGTGATTACTGATCCTTAAAGGTACTAATTTTTTCTGGTACATCATTTTACCGGATGGAAAAGAGCCGGGACTGATTAACAGTCCCGGCTCTTCGGTAAACCTATAAACCGATCATTTAATCGATCATTCGTATTCCTTGAGAATATTTTTTACATCATCAGGAGCTACCCTTCCATAGGTTTTGTCGCCTACAAGAACCACAGGGGCAAGACCGCATGCACCCACACATCTCAGGCTCGAAAGTGAGAATTTACCATCATTGGAGGTCTGGCCAACCTGTAATCCAAGTTCCTTCTTGAATTCATCAAGCACTTTTTCCGCACCTCTGACATAGCAGGCAGTGCCCATACATATGCTTATAGGATGTCTCCCTTTCGGAGTCATCGTGAAAAATGAGTAGAATGTCACAACTCCATAGATTTTAGCAACTGGGACCCCGGTCTCTGCGGCAACGACTTCCTGTATCTCGGCAGGAAGGTATCCAAAATGGCCTTGGCAACGATGAAGTATATTTATCAGTTCCTGGGGATCTTTATTAAAGGAGTCACAAATCTCTTTTATTTTTGCAACATCCTCTTGTCTCAATTCTATTTTAATACTAGACATAGCATTGAATTTTATTATTAACCTTAACGGATTATTACTATTGTTTTACAATAATCTTTTTCTTTTTATCAAAATAACTGGTGTGAAGCAGATGGTGTGCTTTCTCACTGTTTGGTTTACCAAGAAACTCCTCATATAGTTTGATTATGAATGGATTCTCGTGTGATTTACGAATTGGCTTCTTGCTGTCTTCCCTGTAAATTGCAGCAGCTCTTGCTTTTATTATTTCAGAATTACCATGATGTAAAGGCTGACCGCCGCCACCAATACATCCTCCCGGACAGGCCATGACTTCAATAGCATGAAACAACGATTTTCCTGCTCTTACATCATCGAGAAGCTTCCTGGCATTTCCAAGTCCATGGGCAATCCCGATTTTAAGAGGCAGTCCGTTAAAATCGATTGTTGCAGAGCGAACTCCTTCCAGGCCTCTCAGTTCTGTGAAATCTATACGGTCAAGTTTTTTTCCTGTGTAGATCTCGTATGCGGTCCTGCAGGCAGCTTCAATAACACCTCCGGTAGTACCGAAAATGACACCTGCACCGGTCGATTCACCAAGCGGATCATCAAAATTTTCATCTTCAAGATTATTCAGATCGATATTGGCTTGTTTTATAAATGCGGCCAGTTCCCTTGTAGATAGTGAAAAATCAACATCCCTGTTGCCGTCAACTGAGAACTCGTCTCTCTGGCATTCATATTTCTTGGCCAGGCAGGGCATGATTGAAACGACTACCAGGTCTTTCCGGTTTACTTTTATTTTGTCGGCAAAATATGTTTTGGCAATTGCTCCAAACATCTGCTGTGGTGATTTGGAAGTCGAAGGCACATCTTTAAGATCTGGAAAATACTCTTCGAAGAAATTTACCCAGCCCGGACAACAGGAGGTAAGTATCGGTAATCTTGCTGTTTTATCACCATTGAGATGCCTGGTAATCCTGTCGAGAAGTTCAGTACCTTCTTCCATTATTGTAAGGTCAGCGCTGAAGTCAGTATCCAGAACAGAATCAAAGCCAATCTGTCTCAAAGCAGTAACCATCTTACCAGTTACGCGTTCACCCGGGTCATATCCGAGATCTTCACCGAGAGCAACTCTTACTGCCGGTGCAGTCTGAACTACAACATGTTTTTCAGGATCATAGATAGCATCCCATACCTGGTCGATATATGTCTTCTCAACCAGAGCACCGGTAGGACAACGGTTCACACACTGGCCGCAATTCGTACATACCACATGGCTCATTGGCCTGTCGTGGAATGACGATATTTTCTGATGAAGCCCCTTATTTGCCACAGCAATTGCTGAAATGTGCTGTAATTCAGTGCAGGTCCTCACACACCTCTGGCAGCGGATACACTTGCTGTCATCCTTTATAAATGAAGGAGAGGATCTGTCAATAACATAAGGACGATCTTCCACAAGATCGAGGAAAATTGTATCGCCGAATGCGAATTCATTTGCAAGTGACTGGAGTTCACATTTCTGGTTTTTGTAACATTTTGTACAATCCGATCTGTGTTCCGAAAGAAGAAGCTCTACAATATGTTTCCTTGCATTCCTTACTTTCAGGGTATTTGTTTGTATATCCATTCCTTCGGCAGCAGGCATCGCGCATGCTGCAATAAGCGTTCTGGCGCCGGTCTGTTCGACAACACATACACGGCAGTTTCCGGCGATACAAAGGTCTGGGTGATTACATAATGTCGGGATATTTATATTTAGTTTCCTTGCAGCCTCCAGTACAGTGGTGCCCGGTTGAACTGAAATTCTCTGGTTATTTATACTCAGATTTATCATTATTTCGCTAAGATTTAGTTATTAATAGATGATCTCTTCCCTGAAGTTCTCAACAATGGTCCTGAATGCATTACCGACTGATTGTCCGAGTCCGCATTTAGATGCAACTTTCATTGTATCGGCAAGCTTAACCAGTTCGTTCAGATATGTTGATTTTACTTCTCCTTTTTTAACCTTCTCAACACCTTTCAGTAATTGCTGGCATCCGACCCGGCAGGGTGTGCATTGTCCGCATGATTCTTCTGCAAAGAAATCAAGGTAATTATGAAGAACATTGTACATTGACCTTGAGCTGTTGAAAAGCTTCATCGAACCTCCGGTGGGAACACCTTCAAATCCGATAACAGTCTGTTCAAAACGTTTTCTCGGAACACAGAAACCCGATGCACCTCCAACCTGAACGGCCTTTGTATCGCCGTCTCCGAATTCATTAACAAATTCCTGGACTGACATTCCAAGCTCAAGCTCAAA
>CAYPKL010000004.1:0-4127 GCA_964411285.1 uncultured Rikenellaceae bacterium | reverse complement strand
ACTGACTCAGGATGTCCGGCAAACACGTTCGTTCCGGGTTTATTGATCATACCGGTATATTGGTAAATAAGTATTTTTTCAACATAAGGAGATACAGCTTCCAGCTGCACTGTGGTGTTAAAATTCGAACCACGATCCTTCAATCGGTTTAACATTAGCTTTATCCTTCCCTGCAGCCTGAACTTCCTTTAAAAAGGCACTTCCTAAAGCACATGCACTGAGAGTCATTAAAAAATTCCTTCTCGGTATTGTTCTCATGTTATTGGTTTTAATAATGCTTTTACTTAGAGAAATAATATCTTTTAAGCCCGGGGAAACAAAGGATTTATAGTGGTCATTTATGGTCTTTAATTTCAAAATCCACAGTTTCAGGAATATTATCGAGAGAATAATACGCACTTGCAACTCCGGATTTACTGACTACGACAATTCTTAAACCCGAAAACGCTTTCCCCAGGGGTTTCCCGACGGCACCTGAAGTAATCATACTCAATCTGTTATACTTTCCATATGCATTGTCATGATAATGCCCTGCAAAGAGAGCGTTTACATTTTTACCTTCAAATAGTTCAAGATATTTCTTTCGTTTTTCAATACTAATATTTGAATATGTTTCAGGTTCGTCCGGGTCTTTTATGAAGAGAGGGTGGTGACAGAACAATATTACATGCTTTGCCTTTTTTGCATTTTTCAATTCCTTTTTTAACCATACAAATTGTTCTTCCTCCATTTCCGGAGCATCAGCCTTAATAACGCATGAATTAAATCCTATAAACCAGTTTTTTTTATGTTTAAATGAAAATTTATCGTCACCAAACGATGCGATATAATGGCTAATACTCTGCTTTGTTGGAGTTTGTCCTATATCATGATTCCCGGGAGAATAATAAACAGGTACAGAAGGTTTAATATTGGAAGTAATACTTTTAAATTCTGCCCATTGTAAAGAATCAGTTCCATTATTCACCAAATCCCCGGTAATTACAACAAAGTCGGGATTGAGTCTGTTCACCTCATCAACAGCTTTCTGGTAGAGCTCCGTTTCCCTCTTAAAGCTCTTGTTTTCATCCAGAAATCCAAATTGCGGGTCAGTAATCTGGATGAAAAAAAATGGCCTGGCTGATCTTTTGTTCTGAGCGCTGACAGTGCCTGAAAGAAGAATGACTGATAAGAATAAGGTGAAAAGTTTATGTAATCTCATTAGTTTGTCAATTTGTGTTCTGCCCTGGCCTGATTCAAGGTGCAAAGCACCATTTTTCGTTCGGTTTAATATACCTTTAAAGGTATGGAAACAGGGTAAATAAAACAAACACAGAGGTTATCTTACAATAATTTTCCTAATTTTGACTGTACTTCGTTTTTCAGTACCCTAAATTCATAATTCTGCCTGACTGGTTTTTAACCAAAAAGATAACTTTGATTATTGGCAACTATTTCTCAAAATAAATGCAGTTTTAAAAACTGCCGGTAGTCAGGTTTTTTAAGAGTGAATAATTTACATAATCCATATAAAAATGATTACAAAAAAATCAACCGGTTCAGCAATCTGGTACTCAATATTCTTTGGATTTCTAATCCTGATGGGGTTCCTGCCAGGCTGCCAGACAAAAAAAGCGGATACTCTGTCTGAAAAAACAATCGACCCATATGGAAGAAGCGAAGTCTGGCATTTTGTTGGTGCCGGAGGTGGAGGAGCTATGTTTAATCCTGCCGTAAGTCCTCACGATCCCAAAATGGCTTTTGTGAGTTGCGACATGACCGGTTCATTTGTAACCTTCAATGGAGGGGAATCATGGCGAATGTTTAATCTTGGTTCTCCTGTTAATCTCTATGCTTTTGATCCTCTGGATTCGAATGTTGTCTATGCAAATTCTGTTGCCTTGTTTAAGAGCAATGACAAAGGAATCACCTGGAAGGTTTTCTATCCGGCTCCTTCAGAAATTAGTGGATTGGTCTCGAAGGGTGATCATGGCGAAGAAATTTTAGTCACCAGAGACAGCTCAACCCGTGAGGTCCTGGCACTGACTATTGATCCCTCTGATTCAAGAAAATTATTTGCCGTTATTACAATTAACCAATCAACAAGTCTATATATATCAGATGACGGTGGAGAACAATGGAAACAGGAAAAAGAACTTGAAGGTAATATTAAAAAGATCTTTATTGACCCATCCTCTCCAACAGATAACCGCACAATATATTTGGCCAGCGACAAGGGCATAACTCAAAAAGTAAATGGTAACTGGAGTAATAACAGTGGCCCGGCAGGAGTTTCCAGTCTTACGGAATTTTCAGGAGGATTTGATAAAATTCAACAGAAATATTTTATATACGCTATTTCCGGGAAATCATATTTTAATCCTAAAGGTGATAGATCCGGTATCTACATAACAGATAACGGCGGCATGACCTGGGTTAACAGAGAGGATGGTCTTTTATCCTGTGGCCTTAAAGGCGTCGACCTTCCGGAATGGCGAACAGTCGCTACAAGTGCTTTTCACCCCGGGGTTGTTTATGTTTCGTATAATGGCCTGAAAATACACAAGGATACCTCATTAATCGGAGTGGCTAAGAGCGAGGACTACGGAATAACCTGGAAGCTCGTATGGAAAGATGTTTTAACAAAAACCGGGCCGACACCCTCTGCTAATTTCAGTAAGGATATGCTAAATGAAAGGTTTGGACCTTCCTGGGCTGAAAATCCTTTTGGCATCGGGGTATCTCCGGCTGATCCCGAAATCTGTTTTGCAACTGATTTTGGCCGTACAGTGAAAACATCTGATGGCGGGGATACATGGGAACAGGTCTATTCCAAAAACATAAATAATATAGGCTGGACTTCCAGGGGGCTTGAGGTGACAACAGGATACACTGTGGTGTTTGACCCTTTTGATACCAACCATGTATTTATCGCCCTGACAGATATTGGTTTGTTTGAAAGTAAAGACGGAACAGCCACCTGGATGAGTGCTACTAAAGACAACGGGGTCCCTTCAAATTGGGCGAATACCTGCTACTGGTTTCAGTATGATCCTGAAGTAAAAGGAAAAGCCTGGGCAGTAATGAGCGGAACCCATGATCTGCCGCGACCTAAAATGTTCAGAAGAAATGGAATATCCGGATATAAAGGGGGCGTTCTGATAACGGAAAATAATGGAAAAACATGGCAACCTTCAAGCTCAGATATTGGTGAAGCTGCAATGACTCATATCCTGCTCGACCGGGAGAGCAGCAAAGAAGCAAGGACCCTTTATGCGTGTGCCTTTGGAAAAGGTGTTTACAAATCTGCTGACGGAGGGAAAACCTGGGTTCAGAAAAATAAGGGAATTGATATTAAAGAACCTTTTGCCTGGCAGATAGTTCAAAGAGAAAAGGATGACGCTCTGTTTTTAATTATCAGCAGGAGAAGTGAAGACGGGAGTATTGGCAATGAAAATGACGGAGCTGTTTATAAATCTGTTGATGGTGCTGAAAATTGGACAAAAATTTCACTGCCGGAAGGAACCAATGCACCCACCAGCCTTGTAATAGATGAACAAAATCAAAACCGGTTGATCTTATCTGCCTGGGGAAGGAAAACACAGGGCCGGTTTACTCCTGATATTGGAGGAGGAATTTTTGTCTCAGACGATGAAGGAAAAACATGGAAACAGGTTATGGATAAAGATCAGCATATTGGCGCCATTACACTTGATACCCGTAATAAGAGGCTCTATGCATGCGGCTTCAATAGTTCAGCATATTACTCTGAAGACGGTGCTGAAACCTGGAACCGGATAAAAGGCTATAATTTCAAGTGGGGGCAGAGAGTAGAACCTGATCCTCGCGATCCGGAAAAAATATTCATTTTAACTTTCGGCGGCGGGGTATGGTACGGTCCTGCCAAAGGTGAATGAAATACATCAGAGGATATTAATATTTTACAGGAAGGCTTGAGGTACCTTCCCCCGGCTAAACGCAACGTCAGGATTATATTGCATTCTTAATTTTCTCATTGTGGCAAACCAATACATTTGCATCAGATTTATTACGGTTATGTAATCCATTTCCCTGACAATCTTTGTAATCGGTACATTTTTCACATTGCCCGGTTTTAGTCCAGATTCTGTCCCTGAAAGGTTGAAATT
>CAYPKL010000003.1:0-4864 GCA_964411285.1 uncultured Rikenellaceae bacterium | reverse complement strand
TATAAATTCTATAAATACATTGTACTTTCCGGCCATTATAAATATCAACATGAATTTCAATTTATTAACATTTAGTTTATTTATTTCGCCGCACTCACTCCTTATTCTACTATAATTCAGTATATTAAGCCTGTTTGATTCTAATAAATAAACATTCGATAACTGAAAATGTTCAGCTGTTCTATCATCATGATAAAAAAATATTCTTAATCCATTTTCCAATCTTCTTAACACTGTTTTTTTTGTTTGCCTTCATTCAATAATTATGCCAAAACATTTCAGAGCTTTATTTTCAGTCATGTAATAAATTTCAGATACATTTATCACAAAAAAAAATATCCATTATAACGCATCAGATGTAAATAAATTATTCAGATGCCAAAAAAATTTCAGGGTTGAAAGATTCAGAAAAAAGAAATATTGTACTGTATCTAAAGAACCTTTTCACCAGTATATCAGAAGCTGTGTCAGGAACAGAACAGGATTTCACAGAAGTCAGGCTCAGCAAAGCTATTCTGCTTCTTTCAATTCCTGCAGTTCTTGAAATGATAATGGAATCGATATTTGTGATTGTCGATATATTTTTTGTTTCAAAATTAGGTGCTGAAGCTGTAGCAACAGTAGGACTCACTGAATCTCTTATTACAATCGTATATGCAATTTCATTGGGGCTTGCAACAGCAACCACCTCACTGGTGTCACGAAGAATTGGTGAAAAAAACCATAATAAAGCTGCTGAAACTGCTTTTCAGGCAATAATAACCGGCTTCACACTGTCTGTTGTTATTGCCATACCGGGAATTATTTTTTCCCGTCAGTTGCTTGAAATGATGGGAGCATCAGCTGAAATAACTGAAAAACTGTCAGGTTATACACGTATAATGCTTGGAGGTAATTCGGTAATAATGTTACTTTTTATAATTAATGCAATCTTCAGAAGTGCCGGTGATGCAGCTATTGCAATGAGGGTCCTGTGGATAGGCAACATCATAAACATATTGCTGGATCCTTGCTTTATTTTTGGGCTGGGACCATTTCCTGAATTAGGTGTAAAAGGGGCTGCGGTTGCAACCACAACAGGAAGAGGAGTGGCTGTGATTTATCAGTTCTGGCTTTTATTCTTTGGCAAGAAACGTATCCAGCTATCAATAAGTAATTTAGGCATTAATTTCAGGATAATTGCAAAACTTATAAGACTCTCTCTCGGAAGTATTGGACAGAATCTGATAAGTACCTCAAGCTGGATAGCATTAGTAAGAATAATATCTGTTTTTGGCAGTGAAATAGTTGCCGGTTACACAATTGCGATAAGAATAGTAAGCTTCATACTTTTACCATCATGGGGAATCAGTAATGCAGCATCCACCCTTGTCGGGCAGAATCTCGGAGCAAAAAAGCCTGAACGGGCTGAAAAAGCAGTAATGGTCACAGGCTTCATAAATATGATTTTATTAGGAATAGTTGGAGCTGTTCTTGTGATTTTTCCCGGACCCTTTATAGGGTTATTCGTAGATGAAGCTCCATTGCTGAAAGCTGGTGTTGAATGCCTTAGAATAATCAGTATTGGCTTTGTAGCCTATGGTTTTGGCATGGTAATGGTCAACTCATTCAATGGTGCAGGTGATACAACTACTCCTTTGAAAATCAATATATTTGCTTTTTGGTTGATTGAGATTCCGCTGGCCTGGTTCTTAGCTATAAAATCGGGAATGAATCAGCCTGGTGTTTATACAGCTATTGTTATTGCTGAGTCTGTTATGACTCTGACCGCATGGCTGGTTTTCAGACGGGGTAAATGGAAGCTAAAGGAAGTATAATATCAGCCATGATTGCTGATATGACTTTTTTGTGTTAAGTCAGTCATCCTGAATACCGTCATCTTTACGCAACTTTTTTCTAATTCCCCTCTTTCTCTTGACATCCAGCCTTTCAGCCTGCGATTTTTTAGTTGGAACTGAGGGTTTGCGTTCAGGCTTTTCAGTCAGTGCTCCTGATATCAGGATCAGCATTTTCTCAACTGCCTTTTTCCTGTTTCCTGACTGTGTGCGTTCCGACTGAGATTTAACAACAAGTTCACCTGATGCATTAATCTTCCTGCCCAGATTTTTACAGATCATCTCTTTCTCATGAGGTAACAATCTGTCAGAAAGTTGAATATTAAACCGCAATTCAACTTTTGTATTAACCTTATTGACATTCTGGCCTCCGGGGCCGCTGCTTCTTGATGTTATGAAAATAAATTCGCTTTCAGAAATACGTATACTTAACTCATCAGGCGTCACGATATATTCCTTTTTGATCCATAATATTCTATTCCTCGATTTCAAAAATATAACTTCCCGATCCTGTTTCTAATTTAATAACAGAATCAATAGCTTTGATTTCAGAGAAATTTTTGTTCAGTGAAAGCGGTTTGCCACTTTCGGTTATCTGTTCAGCCCTTTTAGCAGGTAAAAGCAGTGTTGCTTTTGAGTTAACAGGAACCTGGACTTTTATGATGATCTTTTCGCCTTTCCGTTCCCATCCCGACGCCACAGTTCCATACTGACTTTCAAATGATGCCCTTGAATATTCCAGCTTTGCCGTTGGATGCGGCTGGATAAGCAAATGCTTGTATCCTGGTGTCATAGTCTCAATGCCTGCTGACACCCGGTACATCCAGTCACCTATTGCACCGTACGCGTAATGGTTGAATGAATTCATGCCTGCATCCTGAAAAGTACTGTCAGTCTTCTGTCCATCCCATCTTTCCCAGATCGTTGTTGCGCCCATCTTAACGGGATAAAGCCAGGAAGGATAATCTTCCTGCATCAGAAGGTCATATGCCACATCAGTGTACCCATTATCAGTGAGAACATGACAGAGATAAATCGTTCCAAGAAATCCTGTTGACAAATGATTTCCCCGGCTTTTGATATCCGCGACAAGAAACGCAGCTGCTTTTTGGCGCATATCTTCCGGTAAAAGGCCGAACATTAATGCAAGTACATAAGATGTCTGAGAGTTGGTGCCTATTCTTCCGGAAGGTGCGACATACTCATAATTAAATACTTTCTTAATCTTATTGAAAATATCGGTGTAATACTTTTCATCTTCGGTTTTTCCAAGCTCTTTTGCAGCTTTGGCAAGAAGACTGGCAGAATATGCATAGTAAGAAGTAGCTATAAAATCATGTTCCGTATGGCCATCCGACTCAGGGTGGTTATTAACAGGCGGATGGTAAAACAACCAGTCACCATATTTGCTTCCTCCCTTCCAGATATAGGTATCCCCGGCTTTCTTCCTTATATATTCAACCCATGCTTTCATACTCGGATACTGATTTGCAAGCAGTTCCTTATCACCATATACCTGGTACATTGTCCATGGAACAATAACTGCAACATCGCCCCATCCGGCTGAAGGAGCAGCGGTTTTCGCATCCTGTTTGTTCAGAACATCAGGAACTACATCAGGTACTGCACCGTCCTGCTTTTGGTCGGCTGCAACATCTTTAAGCCACTTTGTAAAAAATGGAGATACATTGTAATTGAAAGCAGCTGTTCTGCTGAAGGCTTGGGCATCACCCGTCCAGCCAAGACGTTCATCGCGCTGAGGGCAATCAGTCGGAACATCAACAAAATTTCCTTTCTGACCCCACTGTATATTATGTTGCAGCTGGTTAAGAAGAGGACTTGAACTTTCATATTTTCCTGTTAAAACCATGTCGGAATGAACAACAACTCCTGTCAGATTATCAGCCGTCAGTTCGCCGGGGAACCCGCTGAATTCGACATACCGAAACCCCATAAAGGTAAATTTCGGTTCATATGTCTCCTCTCCGTCACCTGAAAGAATGTATGTCAACATGGTTTTAGCAGCCCTGTAATTTTCAGTATAAAATTCACCATACTTGTCGAGGACTTCAGCATGCCTTAATGTCACAACAGTACCTTTTGGTCCTTTAACCTTAAGCCTTATCCATCCAACCATGTTTTGTCCCATATCAGCTACCAGGCTGCCTTTGGGGGTGTGGAAAATTTTCACAGGTTTAATTTCCTGAATTTTTCGAACTGGACTTCCCTCAGAGGCTATAATGTTTGTTAACGGATAGTTCCCTATTCTGACAGCGGACCATTTTTTATCATTATATGCCGGCAGGCTCCATCCGGTCAGTTTTTTTGAGGCATCGTAAGTCTCTCCATTGTATAAATCGTTCATTAATATTGCTCCGTCAATACAACCCTTCCATGACTCGTCTGTCAGAATCAGATTCTCAGTACCGTCGGAGTAGGTTATTTTCATTTGCATAAGAAGACCCAGCCTTTTCCCGTAAATTGACCAGTTATTGCCCCATGCCAGCGTTCCCCTGTACCAACCGTCACCAAGTACAGCGCCGATTGCATTTGCACCCTGCGACATCATAGAGGTTACATCATAAACCTGGTACTGAAGTCTTTTCAGATAGGAGGTCCATCCCGGAGTAAAGATCTGATCACCAACCTTTTTTCCATTAAGCTGAAGTTCATAATAACCGTGCGATGTAACATATATTCTTGCAGATTTTACCGGCTTTGAGACCGTAAATTCCCTGCGGAAGTGAGGTGAAGGAAAATAACGGTTGGTATCAACCGCCAGTTCAATCCACTTCGCTTTCCATCCTTCAGATGACATTAATCCGGTTTCCCAGTACGCGGGTTCACTCCACTTTGACTCCCTTCCTTTATTATCCCATACTTTTACCTGCCAGTAATATCTTTGTCCGGCTTTAAGTCCTGGACCATCATAAGGTACCAGTACAGATTCATCTGAATTTATTTTACCAGTCGTCCATATAGTTTTTGATACTGAAAATTTCTGATCTGTTCCGACCCTTAATGAATAT
>CAYPKL010000002.1:0-14495 GCA_964411285.1 uncultured Rikenellaceae bacterium | reverse complement strand
GGCTGAATAATCAAATCCCCTGATTTTTTTCCCGATACTTCCGGCGTATGAATATCTGATCTGATTCCTTTTAAGCAGTTGAAGAAAGTCATTCAGGTTAGATCTTTCATTTGATCCCTTAATTATAATTGATTTGTACTGAAATGAGGGTTTTTCTGTGCTCTCTGCAAAGAACCTGTTAAATTCTGCTATAAGTTTTTCCCTGTTTTCATATGACATTTTCAAAGTAGCCATTGAGGCAGTAAAATGGCCATCTATTCTCTTCTTAAGTGTGAGTGTGTCGCCTGATTGCTGTTTAATAGCGAGACCGGCATCACCGCTCCCGCCCTGTTCGTAAGTAAATCCTATTGATCCGTTAAAAAGCGGCCATGTATCCCCAAAACTCGGACAGAACAGATCAAAGGTCTCTTTTGTAAAGTACAGCTTTGATTTTGCATCGAACATGGCAGCATTTCCGGCACCAATCAGTTTATGAAATTCCTGCTGCCAGGGAGTTATTATTTCATGTAACGGTTTTGCACCGGGAGCAAAGAAAAATGTCGATTCAGCCCCCATCTCATGAAAATCAGCAAATACATGGGGCATAAACTGATTATAAAGAACTATACGCTGATTTGTCTCTGACTGCGTTTGCCATGTCCAGTCGCGGTTAAGATCGAACATGTAATGATTAGCTCTCGATCCCGGCCAGTCCTGTTCGTGTTCCCATGAATTGGGGTCGGGATTGCCGGCCAGATTCTGTGATTTCCTGAATCTGGTGGTATAAAGATCACGGCCATCAGGATTCTGACACGGATCTATAATGATAATGCATGTTTTCAGCCAGTCACCTGAACCTGGAAATGAACCTGATATAAGAGTGTAAAGCGTCTTCATCGCTGTCTCCATTCCTGCTGACTCATTACCATGAACATTATAAGCCAGCCAGATAAAAGGTATCTGACTGCCTGTAAAAGTTCCTTCGGAAAGCCCTGTCTTTATAAGATTGTTTTTTCTGTATTCTTCAAGATTTGCCAGGTTCTCTTCGCTTGAAACAATGCATACTCCCATTTCTCTTCCCTCATAAGAGGCCCCATACTCTTTATAAATGGCAAGGGGGGATTTTTCAGCCAGGTATTTGAAGTATTCGACAGCCCTGTTATGGTATGTAAACCGGGTTCCAAGCTCATACCCAAGAAATTCATCAGGTGACTTGATTGTCTGGCTGTAAATATTAATTAAAATCAGGAAATTGGTAAAAAATATAAATACAATACGTTTCATTAGAAGATGTTTTGAAATAATAATCGGCTAAGATAATGTTTTTATAAAGCAGCTAAATAATATTGAATCTGAATTCGATTCAATAATTTAGCTTTCCGGCATATTTTAAAAAAGTTATTTTTGTTTCTTTAAATTCTGAAATTCTTAGGTTCAAATTATGAAAAAGTTTCTGTCATATCTGTTTTCACTATTTCTTCTCTTATTCTTCCAGCTGTTTATTTGTAGTTCTGAAGCTCAGATGCATTCCCGTAATGTGAACATTGTTCAGATTAAGGGATGGACCGATGACACTCATTACCTTATTCAGACATTAGATGAAAACAAAAAACCTGTAATAAAAAAGGTCGATATCAAAACAGATAAAGGCATTATTGTATCCCCGTCGCGATCGGAACGGGAACTTTTATCTGAAACGTTACCATCAGATGAAAAAATTGGCTATGATGATATTATCAGCCCTGATGGAAAAAGCGCTATCATAATAAAAGAAAATGATATCTATTATTTTAAATCAGGTGTAAAAGGTCTCCGCAGGCTTACCAATGATTATCCGGCAGAGGTGAATACCCGTTTTTCACCTGACGGGGGGAAAATTGCTTATACTAAAAATAAAGACCTCTATGTTTTCGATCTTGCAGGGAACAGCGAAATCCGTCTGACATTTGATGCTTCTGAAAGGATCTATAATGGTTATTCTTCATGGATTTATATGGAAGAGATCCTTGGAAGAAAAAGCAGATATGCAGCTTTTTGGTTTTCTCCTGACGGGAATAAAATTGCATATCTGAGAACAGATGAGAATGAAGTACCGCTATTTACCCTTAACCGGCTTGATGAACCTGATGGTATTCATGGATTTTTAGAACAAGTTCCGTATCCTAAACCCGGGGATCCTAATCCAAAAGTAAAAATGGGAATTGCCGATGTAGCTACAGCAAAAACCACATGGGTCAAAACTGATTCAAGCATTGATCAATATATTGCTTGGCCCTTCTGGTCGCCAGATAGTAAAAATCTTGCTATACATGTTGTTAATCGAGATCAGGATAATATAGAATTCATTCTGGCTGACCCCGCAACAGGTGATTTTAAAATAATCTACAACGAGTCAAATCCAACATGGATTGAATTCTTCGAGGATATTTATGTTATGAATAATGGAACAGGCTTTATTTTAAGAAGTTACATTACTGGTTGGGAGAATCTGTATTACTATGGGTGGGATGGAAAGCTGATATCAAAAATAACAGGTTTCGACTGGATGGTCAACGCCATTGAAAGAGTTGATGAAAAGGAAGGGATAGTTTACTTTACCGGCACAGGCCCCGAGTCAACCGATAACCATTTTTACAGGGCCGGACTGGACGGAAAGAAGCTCCTTCAGATTTCCAGGGGTACTGGTACTCATGAAGTTAGTATTTCCCCGAAGGGTAACTATTTCATCGACACCTGGAATAATATTACAACCCCCGGGTCAATTATTGCTTATGATAAAAATGGTAAGCAGATCAGGGAAGTTTATAAGTTTGAACAACTACCATTTGATCCTGCAAAGAATTCTGAATCGGAGCTTGTTCGAATCAGAACCTCTGATGGTCTGTTTGAGATGCCCGCAATGATCACATTTCCCCTGAATTTTGATAAGAATAAAAAGTATCCGGTAGTTTTTACGATATACGGGGGACCAGGTTCAAAAAACATCAGTAGTAACCAATGGCAGGGAATCAATCCGTCGTGGTATTCCAGGAACGGGATTATAACATTTAAAGTTGATCACCGTGGTTCCGGTCATTTTGGCAAAAAGGGTCTCGATTACCTGTATCGCAATTTGGGAAAATGGGAAATTCTCGATTATAAAGATGCTGTGAAATGGTTAATTAAAAAGCCTTTTGTCGACAGCAGCAGGATGGGCATTACCGGAAGCTCCTATGGAGGCTATTTAACCTGCCTGGCACTGACCAAAGGTGCTGATTACTGGACACACGGATTTGCGGGCTCATCGGTGACCGATTACCGCTTGTATGATAACATTTATACTGAACGGTACATGGATACTCCTGAAGATAATTTAATGGGGTATAAAGAAGGGTCAACCCTTACCTGGGCTGAGAATTACAGGGGAAAACTCTACCTGACTCATGGTGACATGGATGATAATGTCCATATGCAGAACTCTATTTACCTTATCTCGAAGCTTCAGGATGAAGGTAAATCTTTCCAGTTCATGCTTTATCCGGGTGGGCGTCACGGATGGGGTGGCAGCAAAGCCATTCATTCGCAAAATGAGGCAAACAAATTCTGGCTAAGAAATTTTTTTGGGATTGAATAGTTGAAATGATCAAGTCCTTTTACCACCCTGATTTTTACCCTTTTTAAGAATCCGGTATTCTTTAAGAACCTTTCTGAAAATATCATTTGTCCGGTAACCTCCTTCTGATAAATCGTTTCCGGTGTTGTCATAATCTGAATTTCCTTCAATCAGAACAGGGCCTGATTCTCCAATGGCAACATCCCAGCCGACGAGACGCAACCCGGGCATAAGGCCGGTTGCTTTTAAGGCAAGCTCTTTTGCCTGTTCGAAAAATGGGATTTCAAAATTTTCAAAGACAGTTTTCGTAACCGGATGTTCAGTAAAAATCTTTACCCCGACATCCTGAAGGTTTGAGAATCCTTCCTGCCTGAGTTTCCCGGTATTTCTGTCAATTCCTACCAGAAGACCGCCGGAACTTATATTATCGACATGAGCATTTCTGAAGCTCATCCTGATATAACATGAAATAATATCAATCTTCCCGTCCGGATTAATAAAAGTATCTATTCTCATTGTGTTAAGACATGACGGATTGAGCTTATCCAGCTCTTTATGTTGCCTGACTGTGTCCTGGAACAGGAAACCTGATTTGATTACGGTTAAAAACAATTCATTTATCAGCTCAGGTTCATCTTCAGCCTGGTTTTTGTAAATCTTAAAAACTCTGTCTCCTCCGTAGCTCCATGCAGTTCTCTTAATAATCATGGAATCTGAAGCGGTATTTTTATTGAAAATTTCCGTCAGGAGAGCCTTGAATTCATCAACATTATTAACTTCAAAACTTTTACCTCCCGTTGCAAAAATATTTCTGTGGTTAAACATTATGATATTTGGGAGACTTATTGAAAACTGTTTGTAAAAGAGGTCAAAATAGAGCTTATTCTCAAGCACTTCGCGAACATCCTTATCGTTGAAGTATTTTTTTATTCCATACAAAAACCGCCAATGGTAATAATCAAGGATGTTCGTTTTTCCTTTCTTAAATAAATACCTCGAGAAATAGTGACCGGGGAATTTCCGTTGCACAAGAAAGAGGTAAACAAACTCATAAAACATCCTGAATAACGATTTTCGATCAGGATCTTTTAACAGGTCAGTAAAAAACTGAACTTTTGTTATTACAGGATTTGCAGTTTTCTGAGCCATGATAATAAATAATTATTTATTCAGTATGTTTTTGATATAGAATTCCGTAGGATTCTCTTTTTTGATAACTTTTCCGGGATTTCCTATGACAAGAGAGTTGTCGGGGACGTCAAAATTTACAAACGAATTTGGGGCTATCAGAACATTTTTCCCGATTTTAATATCACCGACAAGAACGGATCCTGTTCCTATCCAAACATAATCATCAATTGCAGGTCTTCCTGCTATTCCGTTTTTATATGCCCGGCCAATTGTCACAGAATGAGATATGTTACAATTCTTTCCGATTTTGACCGGACCAATTATTACCGGTCCGCAATGGGGTGTAAGATAAAACCCTTCTCCAATCCTGGCATCCGGACTAATTTCAAATCCATATTTAAATCTGTACCTTCTTTTAAGAATTCTGAAAAAAATCCCATTGAAAGAGTATTTCGCTGATCCGGAAGCCATTCTTGTCAGATAAGTATAACGGAAACCAGGGAAAAACCATCCTTTTATAAATCCTTTTATTCCTGTAAGGCCATCATACCGGTAAAGATCTGCTTTGATAATATTGTTCATCTGATAATTTAAAAATGGTAAATGCTGAAACTATGATTAACAATTAATAAACATAATTACTTAACTTAAAAATCTCACAATTATTTCGAAATAGATCAAAATGTTGAGGATTTAAATAATTGATAATTGATTCATCTCAATAAAAGGTTTTAAATTGAAAAATAATTGTTTTCTGATTAAAATTATCTGCAATCAACCCCTGTTACTGTATAGATTTTTTAAGAGATCAGATCTAAAATTACAATTCGTTCAGTTTGATGTTATTCTTTTGTTCATTATATTGCTGAGAAATTATATTTTCTTTTCCTGATTTATTCAGATTTTAAATTTTCTAATCCGGTTTCCAAACAAGATTTTTAACATGATTATAGGAGTATTAAAAGAGACTGGAACTGAAAGAAGGGTGGCCATTCTGCCTAATGAAGCAACCAGCCTGAAAAAAATGGGGGTTGAAGTGTTGGTTGAACACCTTGCAGGTGCGGGAGCTTACGTTTCTGACTCTGAATATCAATCGGCAGGAGCTTCGGTTTCTGACCGCAAGGATGTAATCAGAAGATCTTCTTTATTGCTATCAGTCAATCCGCTTCTGGAGGATGATATAAGCTCTTTCAGAGAAGGGATGATCCTCTGTTCTGTTGTAAACCCATCCCTGAACATGAAATGGCTCGAAAAGGCAAGAATCCAGGGCTTGACTGTTCTGGCTCTTGATCTGGTTCCCAGGATAACCCGGGCACAGTCGATGGATATTCTCTCCTCAATGGCAACTGTTGCCGGTTATAAAGCTGTCCTTGCAGCCGCCTCCCTGCTTCCGAAGTTTTTTCCTATGTTCATGTCTGCAGCTGGTACCATAAAACCAGCCCGTGTTCTGATTCTCGGGGCAGGTGTGGCAGGCCTTCAGGCTGTAGCAGTTGCACGGAAACTTGGTGCTGTAGTTGAGGTCTTTGATGTGCGCGCTGCAGTAGGGGAAGAAGTAAAAAGCCTGGGCGCAAAGTTCATAGAGGTTGAAGGCGCCAAAGAGGATTCAGCAGCCGGAGGATATGCTGTAGAGCAGACTTCAGACTTTAAAAAGAAACAACAGGATCTTATTCAAAACCGGGCTGTTGCTGCTGATGTGATAATTGCTACTGCACAAATTCCAGGTAAGAAAGCCCCGGTTCTTATTCTTAAAGAGACTATTATGGCTATGAAACCAGGATCAGTGATCGTGGACCTTGCTGCTTCAACAGGTGGTAATTGCCAGCTTACTGAAAATGGTAAAACGGTTACCGTGAATGACATTACCATTATAGGGAAATCTGACTTTCCTTCTGAAATGCCTGCAGATGCCAGTAAAATGTTCGGAGCAAATGTTGTGAACCTTTTAAAGACGATTATTGACAAAAGCGGAAATCCGGTTATGAATATGAAAGATGACGTAATCAGTTGCACAACCGCTGTACACAACAAAGAGTATGTAAGTCCGGTGGTAATACAAATGATCAATATAAAATAGAAAATAATATGGAACAGCTATCTGGTTATTTATTACTGCACAGGGAGATAATTTTTATCGTGATTCTTTCAATTTTCCTTGGGATTGAAGTTATAAGCCATGTTCCGGCGATTTTGCACACACCGCTTATGTCGGGAGCAAATGCAATCCACGGTGTTGTGATAATCGGGGCCATAATCGTAATGGGTCATGCAGATACTACCGGATCGATGGTTCTGGGATTTATCGCAGTGGTTCTGGGCACTTTAAATGTTGTTGGAGGATTTGTTGTGACTGACAGGATGCTTGAGATGTTCAGGAAAAAAAAGTAATCAAACAGATCAAAAACATATAATATCTGTAACAATGAGCCTAATATCTCAATTTCAATATGGACCTGCAATACTGGAGGTAACTTATATCATTGCATCTGTTCTGTTTATCATTGGATTGAAAAAGCTCAGCCATCCGTTAACTGCAAGGAGGGGAAATACCCTGGCTGCCTGCGGAATGGGATTTGCTATCATCGCGACAATTTTGTTTCATACAAAGAATGGTGAACCAATCGGAAACATTCCACTGATACTTGCCGCTATCGCTGTCGGAACAGTCATAGGCTGGGTGATTGCAAAAAAAGTCAAAATGACAGCTATGCCCCAGCTTGTGTCATTCTTTAATGGTATGGGGGGTGCCGCAGCAGCGCTTATCTCAATTATGGAGTTTCCTCATGTGAGCTCTGAGCTGATATCCAGGTCGGGGATGGCTAACGGACATGTACTTGCCATACTTCTTGGGTTAATGATTGGAACAATATCCTGGGCTGGGAGTATGATTGCTTTCGGAAAGCTTGACGGATGGATAGGTGACCTGAGAATTAAAGCGATGAAATTTGTCAATCTTACAATTCTGGCTCTCCTCATAGGGTTTATTGTATTCATTATGACGCGTAATGTTCAGACCAGTGCAGAACTGATACAATACGTCTATATAATGTTTGCGATAGCCGTAATCTATGGAGTTCTTTTTGTTATGCCAATAGGCGGCGCCGATATGCCGGTTGTAATATCTCTGCTAAACTCTTTTACCGGAGTTGCTGCGGCAATGGGTGGATTTCTTTATAATAACCAGGCTATGCTGACCGGAGGGATACTTGTCGGCTCGGCAGGAACAATCCTGACAGTCTTAATGTGCAGAGCAATGAACCGGTCGCTGCTGAATGTCATAGTAGGAGTCTTCGGAGGGGGAGGAGAGGCAAATACAGCAATAGCAGGTTCTGTTAAAGAAATAACACTGTCCGATGCTGGTGTACTTCTGGCATATTCAAAGAAAGTTGTGATTGTGCCAGGTTATGGACTAGCTGTTGCCCAGGCACAACATGTCTGCCATGAACTTGATAAAATTCTCGACGTAAAAGGAGTGGAGGTTAAATATGCGATACACCCTGTTGCAGGGAGAATGCCGGGTCATATGAACGTTCTTCTTGCCGAAGCAGACGTTCCATACGAACAGCTTATCGAGAGTGATGAGATAAATTCTGAGATATCAAATACCGATGTTGTTGTTGTAATCGGGGCAAATGATGTTGTAAACCCTGCCGCTGAAGATGACCCATCAAGTCCGATTTACGGTATGCCCATTGTAAAGGCCCGTGATGCTAAAAATATAATAGTAATGAAACGAGGAATGGGCAAAGGTTATGCCTCGATTGAAAACATGCTTTTTTACAATGATAAAACCAGGATGCTGTTTGGAGATGCAAAAAGTACTCTGCAAGACCTGGTCAATGAGATTAAAAATCTATGAGTTCACCCGCAGAAAACCTCAACCTTATCAGGAGTTCACTGCATGATAATGGCTTAGATGCATATATAATTCCCTCTGCTGATCCTCACATTGGGGAATATGTCGCGGATCACTGGCGGATAATTGCCTGGCTGACAGGTTTTACAGGTTCAGCTGGCACAGTAGTGATAACTGATCTGTTTGCAGGACTTTGGACTGATTCAAGATACTTTATTCAGGCTGAAAGACAAATATCAGGTTCCGGATTCAGTCTGTTTAAACCAGGGATTTATCAAAGCAACGAATATTCAGACTATCTGGCTGAAAATTTAAAACCCGGCAGTACTATTGGATTTGACGGAAGGATCTTTTCACTCAGTCAGTATCGGAAGATTAAAAAGAGACTCGACAGCCTGAAGGTTATTATTAATCCGGAATCTGACCTTGTATCAGATCTCTGGACTGATCGACCTCCGTTGCCAGATTCTGCTGCTTTTGATCTTCCAGTAAGATATTGCGGCAAGGAAAGAGAAAGAAAAATAGCGGAAGTACGTGAACAGATGAAAGATAAAAACCTCGATTTTCACCTGCTTACAGCTCCTGACGATATTATGTGGCTGTTGAATATCCGTGGCCGCGATCAGAAATACAGCCCTCTGATTGCAGCTTTTGCCCTGGTGGGAAAGGAACAAATACTTCTCTTTGTACATGACAATAAAATTCCCCTTAAGCTTGCTCATGATTTTGATAAACTGAACGTCGTCATCTTACCTTATGGAGAGACAGCAGCCATTATTTCTGCTATTTTACCAGATTCATCAATACTCATTTCTCCTGGCACAACATCTGTGGCATTGTACAATTCAATCGCCAGAAATCCAAGAGTGACTGAAGACATAAGTATTCCGGCGAGACTTAAAGCTGTAAAGAATAAAACCGAGATTGAGAATATTTCCGGAGCTATGATCAAAGACGGACTGGCTTTGACTAAATTCTTTTTCTGGCTGGAAAAGAACCTTGGAGATATTCCGCTTACAGAGGTTTCACTTTCAGAAAAGCTTCTTGATTTAAGATCGCAGCAGGAGGATTTTCTCGGAACTTCATTTGCATCAATTATTGCTTTTAATGAGCATTCGGCGTTGCCTCACTATAATCCTTCAGAAGGACCGGCGGCTCTGATAGGAGAGACCGGGATTCTGCTGGTAGATTCAGGAGGTCAGTATTTCAATGGCACAACCGACATTACAAGGACAATTTCTGTGGGGTTACCTTCAGAGTTTCAAAAGAAAGATTTTACCCTTATATTAAAAGGACATATTAGCCTTGCACTGGCTAAGTTTCCTTCCGGGACAAAAGGTTATCAGCTTGATATTCTTGCAAGGAGAGCTTTGTGGGATAATGGTTTAAACTATGGTCACGGGACCGGACACGGAGTAGGATTCTGTCTTAATGTTCATGAAGGCCCCCAGAATATAAGTCCATCAGCTAATAATACCATTATTGAACCGGGAATGCTTATGTCCAATGAGCCGGCTCTTTACAGGGAAGGGGAATATGGGATAAGAACGGAGAATCTTATCCTTTGCTATGAGGATGAGGAAACCGAATTCGGTCAATTTCTCAGGTTTGAAACCATGTCATTATGTATTATTGATAAATCACTGATTGAAGTATCTCTGCTCAGCAGGATTGAAATAAATTGGTTGAATTCCTATCATTCAGAAGTTTTTGATAAACTGAGTCCTTACCTCAACAAAGAGGAAAGTGTATGGCTCAAAGAAAAAACAGGGCCAATTCTTACCTTATAATATCCTCGATCTGAGTGATGTCAATGACAGGGAACTCTGTTATCCTTAACCTGGCGGACCCATACGGTACAAGATTAATTACCTCGGGAATGCCTTCTGGTTTTACGGGACTTGCAGGCGGTATATCTGCTGAACCATTTTTAAGTGTCCACTGAGGAATCCTCATCCCGCGGGTTCTGATTATAATTGCAGCATCTTCGTTGAATGTCATATATTTACCAGAATCGGACGACCAGATCATATCACCTTTGTCGGCAAACGGGTATCTGGTTATCGTATGCTCAGTTACTTCAAACCCTCTTGATGGAGTCAGTTTATCAAACAAAAGACCATAATTCCATGGGCTAAGCGGATGGATCTCCCAATCAACACTCCCCCTGTAGCCAAAATTATCGTAATTGAGCTTTACATTTTTATATTCTTTGTCAACTCTGAGAGAAAAGTACAGAGGACCGCGCAGAACAGATAAAGAATTATTGTAACGTTTTTCAAACCGGAGGTTCATCGGAATCTCCATTGTTATGATCTCATCCGGATCCCATCGTGCAAAAAGTTTAACAGTTGAGCCACCTTTTCCGGATATAACCTGATCCTTATATTTTATTGTCACATTATCAGCCCATCCCGGCACCCTTAGATAAAGCGGAAATCTTACCGGCTTTAAAGTATTTATCCTGAAATTGATAATGCCGCTGAAGGGATAGTTAGTTTCTTCATGGATTATAACTTCCTGTCCTTTTCCGATCCTTGCTTTCACACACGAGGGACCGTAAGCGGCAGCTACCAGTCCGTTATCGTTGGTGGCCATCCACAGGCTTTGGATAAACTTTGGCCAACCCTGGTGCATATTGGCAAGACAGCAGCCGAAATTAGGCATCAAGCCATATATATTTGAATAGTTACCATTTGTGCTCCATGCCCTTTTGTCGCTGTTAACCACCACCTGATTTGATTGCTGATCATACTGGTGCGCCCACAAGTCGGGAGTGGTTGTCCCAGGCAATGCATTGAAAGAAAGAAGTTCAAGTCTGTCGGCAAGACTATTGTCCCCCAGTATAGCATAAAGCTCTTCAAGTGAATACATATACTCAACTACCGAACACAGCTCAGTTCCGCGATCGGGACTCTTTCCTGAAAGGTGCTCATCGCCGGAAAACCGGCCACCAGCCTGACCATGATTCCTGTCATACTTTTTTATCCCTTCGGATACTGCATTACGGAATCTTTCATCCAATGATTGCTGGTACCAGAGGCCCGGATATTTTATAGCCATTGCGTTATTGACAACATGAGCTGTCAACCCGTCAGTACCCCAGTTCAATGGTATCTTTTTATCAGTGGAAGCAGCAGAATCCCAGGGAAATTTTTCGTAGTAAGAAGTCCAGTCAGAACTGTTTTTCCAGATCGATTCTAAAACATCGAGGATCCATGGTTCTTTGGTGTACCTGTATAACCAGTATCCCGTAACCGCATTCTCCATGGCCCGGACTCCCCGCCACTCCGCATCAGGCCAGTCGGGTGGAGAGGTATGCAGATAACGGAAATAGTCTTTCAGTACATTCAAAGCACGCGGATCATTGGTGGCTTCATAGTATTGCATTATCGCTTTGTTTGCAACAGCCAGTGGCCATCTGTCCTTATTTTTGGCAGGTCCGTACCAGCCGGAATCCGAGCTGCTTGCCAGAATGGGTTCAATCCATGCATTGACCTTTTTGATCAGGCCCTCATCTTCAAGCTGATAGGCAAGAGGCACAAGCCCATCGAGGAAGTATGGACCTCTTTCCCATGCCTCGCCGGAGCCTCCTTTCCAGGAAGAATTCATAAGATCGGGCCAGAAATCATCAATATTTCCGGTCAGGCCTTCCGCCTGGGCCAGGAGTTGTGATTTTAACCAGCCTTCAGGCTTTATAGCACCAAGCGGCAGTTTAATATAGGCATTCTTCATTAAAGGCGCCGGATTGCCATTATAATTTATACTTTCTTCTTCTCCTGAACATCCTGGCAACAGAACGATTGTTAACATTAAAATTGCAAAGGATAAGTTGTTCATCTTTTAGGTTTTAACAAAAAAAAATAATTGCTTTTTCTTTTTCTTAGTACTCAAATTGCTTTTTAAACTCCGGATTTATACTCCTTCTTATATCAACCGCTTCAAAAACCTGCAGCATATCGAACCAGGCAACTCCTTTCCCTGGCAATCTGAGGATTACATTAACCCTTGAAGAGGGAATTGAATCTGCCGGAATTGTAACGGATGTTACAAATTGCTGCCATTCATCTCCCGGAGAAAAGCTTTTATTGCCATAATCTCCCATTCCAATTTCAAAATATGGGAATTGGTTATTATTATTTTCCGGATTGTCATATTCCAAATCAGCTTTTGCCCTTATTGACAGAATATATGTTCTTCCTTTTGAAACATTTACAGGAAAGAATCTGAGCCTGCTGCCTTCATTCTCATTTGGGGTTGTCATCCTTAATGAGTGATCTCCCTCAAAGTGCTCCCTTGAATCTATAAAATAAGTAGCACCTCTGTCTCCTTCATTCCATGCGTAACAGGCAGCAGGAACGCCGGGACTGTAAATTTCCTCGAATCCTGGATCTTTGATCATGTTCCCTTTATAAGCCTTTTCAGATTCTTTTTGCTGACCGGTATTTATGAGATACACTTGTGATCCGTAAGCCTGGATATAATCTGAAAAAGATCCGTGAGACATTGTTATGGAGCGGTTTTCAAACAGCACTTTTACTGAACCTCCTGAAAGTCCGTTAATTCTAATACCGGCCTTTTCAGGTGAATTTACGGTGTTTACAGCAATTATCATAATCTTCCCGTTGTGGACCGCCGACATCAGACGGATTTCTTTTGACTCACTCGTCACATTAACTGTCTCTTCATCTGATAACAGCCATGGTGTGATTTCAGCAATCTCAAGCGCCATTTTCCCGCACTCATTCCACATTGCAGTGGATTTCGGAAAGGAATTAAGCCCCTGTCTTACAAAATACTGTATCCCACGAGCTCCCCCAGCTATGGCCTGGTAGGTCATCGATCTTATCTCCTGAGGTGAAGGCTCGCGGCTCCACCATTCGCCTCCGCCAAAAGCTTGCGGTACAATCCATACAGGTTTTTTCCCATAGAATTCTGACTTTAACTGACTTGCAACATCACCTGTCTGTGTAACAGGTCTGTTTGGCACAGGATATGGATCGGCTATGACTATATCAAGTGCATCGGCATATTTTCTTGAAGCCAGGAAAGGCGCCATAAATACCATCGAAACAGGATGCCACGGATCTGTCTCTTTCACGATCCTGTAAACTTCTTCAAGCTGCTCAGGAGGTATTTTATAACCATTAGGTTCATCAGCAATATACCAGGCAAGCAGAGCCGGATGGTTCATAAAAGCTTTGATTTCAGAGAGCAGCAGCTCTCTTTTCTTTTCCTCAGAGATTCCATCAATACGTGAAGCAACACCCCCGTTTCCTGATACTGAGAGGAGATTATAATGGACTTTCATGCCGAGCTGGGCACACCTGTCCATATAGGCTTTCCGCTCACTGAATTTCTCAGGAAGAATTTTCTGGTAGGGCGACATAATATTAAATCCTTTAACAACTTCCTCTTCCGGAAGAGTTGAATGAACAGGCGAGTAACAATAAAAACCAAAAGGAAGAAATTCTCTCCTGCTGACAACCAATCCGCCTGTCAGATTATCTGTCTTGACCTCATTGCTTCTATAATTCAGGATGGTAAGGTTGGCGCTTGAACGATATTTAGTTCCGTTAGCAGATAAAATGTCAGCTGTGACAGTATAAACTGATGGAGTCAGGTCAGTTTCAAATGCGATCCTTACAATTCTCTTTTTTGGAATCCCTTTCCAGGTAGTAATATCTTTATCGTTAATTTTCAACGTAATGTTCAATGATACTTCAGAGATTGAAGAAGGAATATGAAGTATCATTTCATAGTTTTTTTCAAAAGAGTAAAAACTAAGCCTGGAATTCATTTTCAATGACGATGTCTCCATACCCAGGCATGTCACATTTTGGCTTATGATTAAGAATGTAAATAATAAAAGAAGAGGATATCCCGTTTTCACAAATTATGGTTTTTCTGGAGTAGGTTTATAAAGTTAATAGTGTGCAG
>CAYPKL010000001.1:0-9573 GCA_964411285.1 uncultured Rikenellaceae bacterium | reverse complement strand
TGTATTGCTTCTTAATAGCTTCCTGCCGTTCAATAAAAGCTTTATAATGCTTATTTGATTGATCCATACCAGGTCTAATAATTTAATTTTCAGAAAGAAAAATATCAGAGTGTCTTTGCCTTTAAAATAAATGTTTTCTTCTAAGGGATTCAAAAGTAATTATATTTAGGTGGAAAGCAAAAAAATCAATCGACCATTAAGTTGAACAAATTAGTAATACTAATATAATCAATTAATTATATGGTGTATTTTTTCGAATGGCAAAAACAGTTATTTGACAGGTTTGAACAATCCCGATTCATTTGATCCCAGAAGACCTGCCCTGATCATCGAATCGCTTGCTATCTTAAGTTTATTTACTAAACCATCAGGTACAACGGGATAATGATGAAGAGATTCTATTTTATCACCTATATACTCAAGGTCTTCATCTGTCGTTCTCCAGTTACGGTTATTGAATACTGAAAGATTAAAGGGGGTGGAGTAGGAACGAAGCGATTTTTCGCCATTAATGTTAAAGAAAAAATCGAAATAGGACATTATCAGTTCTCTGAGGGAACGGTAAACCGGTTCCCTGTATCGAAGTGAAGTAAAATTTGATTTAGCTACAGCACCCCAGTAATTCTTCTCCCTGAAAACTGCAATAACGTGATCATCATCGTTATACGCTTTCATGTCGACAATAGCAGGTTTGTATCCCAACAATTCAAGAGCTGCAGAAGCAAACAGAGCACCTTCAAAGCAATGAGCTGATCTTTTTCGAATTACCCATCGTGGTGACCGGCATTCATAATTGGGATTGTAATCAATTGAATCGAGAAACATCTGAATTGACCATGGATCACTGAATCCTTTTAAAAACTCCGATTCTTCTTTCGTCCATCTGGTTTCAGAATAAAGTTTCCCCATTGTTTGTGAATAATGATTCAGTGCGACAAGAATGGAGTCTCAGGCTAATCTGCGGATTATATTCTGCATTTCAGGATACTGTTCCTCCATGCTTTCTACAAGCTTTAGCTGTGCTTTAGCCCGTTGCATATTATGATTTTCATGGTGAATCTTAAAATAATTGTCACCATCTATATAGTCTGTAAGGAACCGCAGTGCAATTGTATATGTTATCAGTCGCGGGGCAAACGCAAGATATTCTTTCTCAACATCATTCAGAGTGTTTCTGGTTTCTGAAAGATAACCTTCAGCATAGGCCTTGAACAATTCAATATTCATTTTGACTTTTGAAAGTTCTTTTTCATCTTCAGCTGCAATGTTAGCTGCAGTTCTGATAGAATCTCCAAAATCATAATGAACATATCCCGGCATCACAGTATCAAGGTCAATTACACAGAGAGCTTTATCATTTTCATCAAGAAGAATATTGTTGAATTTAGTGTCGTTATGGGTTATTCTTAACGGAATTTTTCCCTTCCTGCCCAGCTGAAGGATGATCCTCATTTCTTCAGCTCTGTCAAGCACAAAACGGATTTCCTTCGTTGCTTTTTTAGCCCTGTTTACCGGATCGGTTTTAACCGTATTGTTGAAGGTAGCAAGTCTTTTTTCAATGTCGTGGAAAAAAGGAATTGTTTCAAATAACGGATCACCAGGAAGGTCGGCAAGCATCGCCTGAAATTTTCCAATTGCTTTTCCTCCCTCAAAGGCTTTATCGGGCGAATCAACAATATTATATGATCTGTGGTTTGTAATAAAAATATATACTCTCCAGAAATTCCCATCTTTATCCAGGATCCAGCTTTTCCCGTCTTTTGCAGGAATAAGGGTCAGGCATTCCCTTTTGACATCAGATCCGGGTATATCCAGGTACTTATGATGGAGATGGTTAGTTACTCTTTCGATATTATTCTGAAGTTCGGGTATATTTTTGAAAATGCGGTTATTTAGCCTTTGAAGGATATAATCGTCCTTTTCGGGTTCAGCAGTCTCTACTTTGAAGGTGTCGTGTATGTGACCGCTTCCATAGGGGCCGCCTTCCAAAAAAGTGCCCTCAGTGCAAAAACCTTCAAATATTTCTTTCAGATCATACATTTTTTTTGCCGGCTTTATATCCGATGAAGGCATAATACATTATGATCAGATAGCACGGCACACATATCCAGTATGCACTCTGAGTCGAAAAGCTGACAGCTAGTTTTCCGTAAATAAGCGGAATGACAGCTCCTCCGGCAATTGCCATTACAAGCAATGCAGAGCCTGTCTTTGTGAATTTTCCAAGACCGTCCAATGCAAGAGGCCACATGGCAGGCCAGACCAATGAATTTGCAAATCCCATCAGACCGACAAAAAGTACAGTTAATGGCAATATAAGCTGAATCGATTTCAATGTGGTTACATCAATGAAAGGAATGGAAAAGACAATATCGGCAGGTGAAAAAATTGCCCCCAGAGAAAAAATAAGACCCAGGATTGTACATATTTTCAATGCATTACCTTGTTTTATGTATTTTGGTATAAGAATAATTCCTAAAAGGTAACCGGCAATCATTGCAAACAGAGCCAGGGATGTGAAATATTTTGATGATTCCATTGCAATACCCAATGATTGACCATACCTTATTATTGTATCACCTGCAATCACCTCAACACCCACATAAAAGAACAGAGTTATTACCCCGAGAACCAGATGCGGAAATTGCCAGATACTTGTTTTTTTAACATTTGCGACTCCAACTGCTTCATCTTCCTGATCTGTATCAACATCGGGCAGATGTACAAAATGAAGAAGTAGCCCCAGAAGTACAAGTATCACGGCCATAACAATGTAAGGCATAATAACCTTCTGTGCCATTTCATCGAGCAGGAGAGCCTTTGCAGCTGCATCGGCAGCCACTGCAAGCTTTGCCTCAATTATATGTGAGTCTTTAAGTATGATACTTGCAAGGATGACAGGGGCTATGGCGCCCGCAAATTTATTGCAGATACCCATAATACTCATTCTTTTTGCGGCACTTTCTCTGGGTCCTATTATCGTTACATAAGGGTTTGAAGCCGTTTGAAGCAAAGCAAGTCCTGTACCTTCCACAAACAGTCCGGTAAGGAAAAGGGCATAATTTCTTGAAAGTGCTGCAGGGATAAAGATCAGAGCACCCACTGCCATTATCCACAAGCCAAGAGCCATCCCATTTTTGAACCCCGTTTTCTTAAGTACTGCCGATGAAGGCAGCGCCATTACAAGATATGACACATAAAATGCAAATGTTACAAAATATGCCTGAAAATCATTCAGTTCGCATGCTGTCCGGAGAAAGGGGATAAGTATTCCGTTCAGCCATGTAACAAATCCGAAGATAAAATAAAATAACCCGATAATGGTAATTGAAAAAATATAATCTTTTCTGCTTATACCATTGGTAGCGGTAGTGTTTGTCATAACTTGATTTTGGTTTAGTGTAATGAGTTTGAATGGTTCAAAACTAATCTTTTTTAATATTGCTACCAAAAGATTGGCAATTTGTTTTTTTACCCGGGACAAGAGTCAGATTAGTCAGACGGCTGATCTTTCGACAGATCAGTTTTTTCTCTCGATTTAAATCCAAGATATCCGCCATGATGACGTTTAGAATAATCTTCAGCACTAAAGCCAATCTTTTCCATCATTAGTACAACAAGAGCATCACCGATTACTGTGAAAACTGTTGTAGATGTAGTAGGGGTAAGGCCAAGAGGGCATACTTCCATCGGTGTTCCTGTTGAAATAAAATAATCGGCCTTAAGGGCCAGCGGGCTCTTTTCGTCGCCAGTAATAACAATCACTGGTATGTCAGGGTAGAGATTATCTTTAAGATCAATTAATTCGATTATCTCTCTGGTTTTCCCGGAATTTGAGATTGCCAGCAGGACATCATTTTCCTGAAGTATTCCCAAATCGCCATGTTGCGCTTCGCTGGGATGAAGAAAAATTGCCGGGGTTCCTGTAGAGCTGAATGTGGTCGCAATATTATGTGCTATCTGACCGGCTTTTCCCATGCCGCTTGTAATTACTTTACCCTTTTTCTTATGAACCTGCCGGTAAATAATTTCAATAACACCTTCATAATTGTCGTTAACCGGAATGCAGCTGATGGCTGACGCCTCCTTTTCAAATATCTTCCTTATCTTATTTTTCATAAAATGCCACAGAATTTGTTACAGCAAAAATAGTATGCTTTATCATTCCTTGTACATGTTATAACATCAGGACCCTTTCATTTCAAACTTTTAAGCATGCAATTTATTAATTAATAAGTTGGTTTAGTGGATTTTATTCCTATGTTAATCAAATGCAATGTTTTTATCTGATAACGCCTGAGGGGGTGTGATTAATCTGGTGTATTCTTTTAATCTGGATTAGGATTATAGGTTTTAAGCAATAAAATATTAAGCTAACATGATGTTTATCTATGTGTTACGCTTGTATTTGAAGTTTTTAACTGTTTAGTTATTAAGTTAAAATTAAAATCTGATTACAAATCAGAAACATTTAAAGTCCATTTATTAAAATATGTTCATTTATGCGAAAGATTTGTTAATGTAAAAAAATTAATGCTTAGTCAAAATGACAAATTTATTAGCTCTCAAGTCAGCCATTAATCCTTATTATTACGTAAATTTATTAGTGAGACTCTTTTTTTTGTAATGCCGGTCCTTCCTTTGTAAATGATATTTTAAATGGCTGCTATACTTAGAATTCAATAGCCATTAGTAAAAAAATAATCAGATAATTACATAAGGAAAAATGGGACTGAGGGGACGGAAGTATGTCCAATCAACAACGATTAATCGTAATTTCTGCAAGTCAGGTTTTTTTCAGAATTACATATAATAAAAATGTAATTCTGTATCTTTAGAATCACTTTACCCATCGTAACTGTTCTGAACAAATGTTTTGAAATTTTGCTATACCATGAAGAAAACTCAAAAATTGACCGGCATAACAGCATTAATAGTTTTTATGATGTTAAGCTCATGTGTGACAAATAAGAAGCTTACATACCTGCAGTTGAGTCAGATTGGTGATTCCGTTATACATGTATCAGATACCATCAATTCTGTCACACCCTCAGCATACAGGATACTTCCTAATGATAATATTTATATGCGCGTAGTCACCCCTGATCCCCAGTGGTCAAATATGTTCAATGCTCTGCCCACTTCAGTAGGGATACAAATAACTCCTGAAAGTGCACAGCTTTTAAGTTATCCGGTAGAGGTTGACGGAACAATTGAACTTCCATATATTGGAAAGTTCCTTGTAAAAGGGAAAACTCTTTCAGAAATAAAAAGCGAACTTGAAGCTTCCCTGAAAAACTTTATTGCTGACGCAGCAGTTACCGTGAGGCTTGTTAATAATTATGTAAGTATTGTAGGTGAAGTCCGGCAACCCGGCAGATATCCTATCTATAAAGATCGCATGAATATTTTTGAAGTGCTGGCTCTTGCAGGAGATCTGAGTGATTATAGCAACAGGCAGTCGGTACAGATTATAAGGCGTTCATCTCAAGGCAATATAATCAAGCAGTTTTCATTGCTCGACAGAAGCATAATGTCGTCCGAGTTTTTTTATGTGATGCCCAATGATGTAGTATATGCTCAGCCATTGAGAGGCAAATTTTTCAATATGAATACCTTTCCATATGCCATCCTTTTAAGTTCAATAACTTCATTTATTTTGATCTTTAATTTCATTGGCACATTGAAATAAAATTAATGGCTCAGGTAAAACCCTATGTTTTTACCGGGATTTGTAATTTCAATAAGTTTCTCTTTTTAAGCATAAAATAAATAATCTTTTATCAATAAGGTTGCATTTTAAATTTATGAAATATGAGTGACCAGGGGTATGATCAAAAACAACAAGTGAACAGGATTCAAGTACATGAAGAGGGCTTTGACCTGGTCAGAATTTTCAATTTGATGATTTCTAAATGGTACTTATTTGTAGTCACTCTTATTGTAGCATATTTTTGTGCGCGTATTTTTATAACTCATACCCTGCCTGTTTACAAGGTTACTGCATCGGTACTCGTCACCGAAAACGAAAACACTACTTCCCTAAATGATCAATTTCTTCAGGGAATGGGACTTCCCACAGGGACAAGGAACATACAGAATCAGATTATGATACTTAAATCCCGGACGATAACAGAAAGAGCTTTGGCAGAATTACCTTTCGAAACTGAATTTTATCGCCGGACTCTAAGAAACCGGCTTCCTATCTACCCTGAAATCCCGGTTAAAATTTATCTCATCACTGGCGATGATATACCAAGAAATGTAAATTTTGTGTTGACATATTTGGGAAACAGCAGGTTCTCCCTGACAACTGATCCAAGAAAACAATTAGGATTAAACCTGAAATCAAACTTTGGCGATACAATTAGTTTTCCTGGAGGAAGTATGAGGATAGATGTTGTAGACGAAAGCTGGCTTAAACAAAATCTAAATAAGAAATTTTATTTTATAATGCCGGATCAGATGAAACTTGTTCGGGATTATAACAGGAGGCTGAAGGTGGAAACTGTTTCCAGGGATGGAACGACACTGAAGATAAGTCTAGAAGGAACTAACCGGGCAAAAGATGTTGATTTTATTAACAAAATAACTGACATATTTGTTTCCCTTTCCCTTGACAAGAAAAACCTTGAAGCTGCAAGAAGAATTCAATTTATTGATGATCAGCTAGTTGATATATCTGATTCACTGGTGCTGACTGAAAACAGATTGCAAAATTTCCGGTCAAGAAACAGGGTAATGGATTTATCGACACAGGGACAGGCAATTATTACCCAGTCAGTTGAACTGGAAAATCAAAGAGCCCGTATAGCAATTGAAACAAATTACTACAATTATTTAGCAGGATATCTTGAAAAGGAAGGCACTGATGAGGTTGTTGTAGCTCCGGCAACAATGGGAATAACCGATCCTGGTCTGACAAGACTTGTTGCTGAACTGGCTGTACTTCAGGGACAATTATCAAGCGGTAGTCTCGGGGAAATGAATCCATTGCAAAGTCAGCTCATTCAGAGGATCAGAAATACAAAGGAAGCGCTTCATGAGACGCTTAACGGTTTAAGAAGAGCCAACTCACTTGCTGCTGAAGAAAACTCAAGGCAGATAGGACGGATAAATAATCAGGCACCTAAATTGCCGGGAACAGAAAGACAGTAACTTGGAAACGAAAGAAAATTCAAACTAAATGATGAGTTATATACTTTTCTCCTGGAAAGGAGGTCAGAACAGCTAATGCAGAAAGCATCCAATATTGCAGATAATGAAGTTATTGACTATGCAAATGAGCTCGACAGCACACTTGTTTCACCAAACAGGGCTGTTGTATTTCTGATTGCGTGGTTTTTAGGTCTGGCTATACCTGCCTTAGTAATATTTCTTTTGGATTCCTTGAACAAAACTGTTAAAACTGAAGATATTAACAGGATAGCATATATGCCGGTTGCAGGGAAAATACCCCGCAGTCCATATAAAACATCCACTGTCGTTCTTGAAAATCCCGAATCAGGAGTTGCTGAAGCATTCAGGATATTAAGATCAAAAATGCAGTTTTTTACAAAAGAAGCTAAATCTCCTGTTATCCTTTTAACCTCTGCACTTCCTGAAGATGGAAAGACTTTTACAGCAATTAACCTGGCGTCGGTGTACAGTCTGCTGGGTAAAAAGACAGTTCTTTTGGGTTTCGACTTGCGAAAACCAAAAATCTTTGATGATTTTGACCTTGATAATGATTCTGGTATTTCAACTTTCCTTATAGGAAAGGACAAATTCCAGGATGTCGTAAAGGCTACAAAATTTGAGAACCTGTTTATAATACCTGCAGGTCCTGTACCTCCAAACCCGTCAGAACTTACTTCGCTTCCAAAAACGGAGGAACTTCTGATCATGTTAAGAAAACATTATGACTGTATAATCATAGATTCTTCACCAATAGGATTAGTTTCTGATACATACCATCTTGCATCACTTGCTGATTTATGCCTCCTCGTGGTTCGCTATGAAAAAACCCTGAAAGATGTTCTTGAAAAGACTGTGAATGAGCTAAAGACCAGCGATATAAAGAGCATTAGTCTGGTTATCAATGACCTTCCGTTTGATGAAAAGCACTATGGATATGGAGGGCGGTACGGTTATATAAAGAATCCTGAAAAGAACAAGGATAAAATTATCGGGACAAAAATCTTTAATAAAGACAAAGAGAAGAGCCAAAATATAAAAGTAGAAAGCTCCGATACACAGTGGCACTCTAAAATATAAAACCAGTCCAGTAATGATACTCATTCACTGTTACAATATTTTTGGGTTTTCCATTGAGTAAAATAAAAACAAGTCTGTGACAGGAGAATCTACCGGAAACAAAATTATTTTAATGACAGAACAGGAGTCCTCCTACCGTCAAATTTTTAAAGCTACTTCGTTATTTGGCGGGGTTCAGGTGTTCAATATTATAATTACCATTATCCGTTCCAAGGTTATTGCCGTATTGCTGGGTCCGACTGGTATGGGAATAGCAGGCCTTTTTACTACATCAACGGGCCTTGTAGCCGGACTGACAAGTTTTGGATTGAGCACCAGCGCTGTAAAAGATATCGCAGCTGCCAATGAATCGGGTGACAGCAGCAGAGTATCATTAGTAGTTTCAGTCCTCCGCAAATTGGTATGGCTGACAGGTATGTTGGGGTGTATATTAACAATTATTCTGTCACCATTGCTAAGTCAGCTTACCTTTGGGAACAAGGATTACACGGTTGCTTACATATGGCTTTCATTTAATTTGATTTTAACCCAGCTTACAGGCAGCCAGAACGTATTGCTGCAAGGAATGAGAAAGTTGCAATTTCTGGCAAAAGCAAATATGTTAGGATCTGTTGTCGGATTAGTAATTTCAATACCTATCTATTATTTCTGGAGGACTGATGGTATTGTTCCGGCAATTCTTCTTACGTCCATCTTTACACTTGGAATCGCCTGGCGCTTTGCCTCAAAAGTCAAATTTGATAATGTCAAGGTGACCAGGAATGATATAGTCAGGGAGGGGACAGGAATGATGAAAATGGGACTGATGCTAAGTCTGGGAGGGCTTATTACCACTGGCGCATCATATCTAGTAAGCATTTTTATCAGCAACACAGGAGGCGTTGAAGACGTCGGATTATACAGCGCCGGGTTCGCAATTATTTCAACCTATGTAGGATTGGTTTTTTCAGCTATGGGAACTGATTATTATCCAAGGCTTTCAGGTGTGGCACACGACAATAACAAGGCCAAACTTCTTATAAATCAACAGGCGGAGGTGGCAATATTGATATTGGCTCCAATTTTATCCTTGTTCCTTATCTTCTTTAACTGGGTTGTCATACTCCTGTATTCAACAAAATTTACACCGGTAAACGGAATGCTGCAATGGGCTGCATTGGGAATGTATTTCAAAGCTGCCAGCTGGTCAATAAGCTTTATTCTACTGGCAAAGGGAGCATCAAAACTATTTTTCTGGAATGAACTGATCGCCAATATTTATCTGCTGGGTTTAAATATTCTTTGTTATAGATTATATGGTCTGGATGGATTAGGTAT